>NZ_JBEXHY010000037.1:0-52040 GCF_040608295.1 Micromonospora sp. NPDC005197
CGTTGACGCAAACCGGTTTGCGTCAGGATTTGGCGCGACGTTGACGCAAACCTCTTGATCAACGGAAGCATCCGCCGGGGTGGGGTGCACGCGGGATTACTCGGCGGCGGAGTGATGGGCGGGTCTTGTATCGTTGAGCACCGTAAGGCGATGACCCGGCCATCACCGGTGAGCCTCCGGAAGAACAGCCGGGCAACCGGCCCAGTAGAACCGGACGGGTGCGGCCCGTCACAGCCGGCAAATGAGCGGGCGGTCGATCCTGACCGCCAAGCGGGGTGGTACCGCGGGCCACCCGGGAGCGCCGTCGTCGGCGTACCCGGAAGGTTCGTCCTCGCAGACCCACGTTGAGTGAGCTGCGAGGAGAGCGACAGGCGATGGCCTATCCGTTGCACGACCCGACCGCCGCCGGTGTGCCGGCGAGCCCGGACCTGCCCGCGGTCGAGCGCCGGGTGCTGGAGCACTGGACGGCCGACAAGACCTTCGAGGCGTCCGTCGAGGCCCGCCCCGCCGGCACCGACGGCAAGAACGAGTACGTCTTCTACGACGGCCCGCCGTTCGCCAACGGCCTGCCGCACTACGGCCACCTCTTCACCGGCTACGTCAAGGACGTGGTGCCGCGCTACCAGACCATGCGCGGTCGGCACGTCGAGCGGCGCTTCGGCTGGGACTGCCACGGCCTGCCCGCCGAGGTGGTGGCCGAGAAGCAGCTCGGCATCACCAGCAAGGCGGAGATCATCGACCTGGGCGTGGCCCGGTTCAACGAGGCCTGCCGTACCTCGGTGCTGGAGTTCACCCAGGACTGGGAGCGGTACATCAACCGGCAGGCCCGCTGGGTCGACTTCGCCAACGACTACAAGACCCTCGACCTGGACTACATGGAAAGCGTCATGTGGGCCTTCAAGACCCTGCACGACAAGGGTCTGATCTACGAGGGTTTCCGGGTGCTGGCGTACTGCTGGCGCTGCGAGACGCCGCTGTCGAACACCGAGACCCGGATGGACGACGTCTACCGGGACCGGCACGACCCCACCCTGTCGGTGTGGTTCGGGCTGACCGCCGACGAGTCCGCGCCGGAACTGGTGCGCGGGCCCGTCAAGCTGGGCGTCTGGACCACCACGCCGTGGACCCTGCCGTCGAACCTGGCGCTCGCCGTCGGCCCCGACATCGAGTACGCGGTGCTGGAACGCGACGGCGAGCGGTTCGTGGTGGGTGCCGCGCGGCTCGGGGCGTACGCCAAGGAGCTGGAGGGGTACGAGCAGGTCGGCACGGTGTACGGCCGGGACCTGGTCGGGCGCCGCTACACACCGCTGTTCGACTTCCTCGTCGAGCAGGCGGGCGAGAACGCCTACCAGGTGCTCGGCGCGGAGTTCGTCACCACCGAGGACGGCACCGGGATCGTGCACCTCGCCCCGGCGTTCGGCGAGGACGACCAGAACGTCTGCAACGCCGCCGGCATCCCCACCATCGTCACGGTGGACGACCACACCCGGTTCACCGCGCTGGTCCCGCCGTACCAGGGTGAGCAGGTCTTCGACGTCAACAAGCCGGTGATCCGCGAGCTGAAGGACCGGGGGGTGGTGCTCAAGCAGGACACCTACACCCACTCGTACCCGCACTGCTGGCGCTGCGACACCCCGCTGGTCTACAAGGCGGTGTCGTCCTGGTTCGTCGCGGTGACGCAGTTCCGGGACCGGATGGTCGAGCTGAACCAGGAGATCAACTGGACGCCCGGCCACATCAAGGACGGCTCGTTCGGCAAGTGGCTGGCCAACGCACGGGACTGGTCGATCAGCCGGAACCGGTTCTGGGGCTCCCCGATCCCGGTGTGGAAGTCCGACGACCCGAACTACCCGCGCCTGGACGTCTACGGCTCCCTCGCGGACATCGAGCGGGACTTCGGCGTACGCCTCACCGACCTGCACCGGCCGGCGGTGGACGACCTGGTCCGCCCGAACCCGGACGACCCGACCGGTCAGTCGATGATGCGCCGGGTGCCGGAGGTGCTGGACTGCTGGTTCGAGTCCGGTTCGATGCCGTTCGCCCAGGTGCACTACCCGTTCGAGAACGCGGACTGGTTCGAGCACCACTACCCAGGTGACTTCATCGTCGAGTACATCGGGCAGACCCGCGGCTGGTTCTACACCATGCACGTGCTGGCCACCGCGCTGTTCGACCGGCCGGCGTTCCGCAACTGCCTGAGCCACGGCATCCTGCTCGGCTCGGACGGGCGCAAGATGTCCAAGAGCCTGCGCAACTACCCGGACGTCTACCACGTCTTCGACGCGTACGGCTCGGACGCGATGCGGTGGATGCTGATGTCCTCGCCGGTGCTGCGCGGCGGTGACATGGCGGTCACCGAGGCGGGCATCCGTGACGCCGTCCGGCAGGTGCTGCTGCCGTTGTGGAACGTCTGGTACTTCTTCTCGCTCTACGCCAACGCGGACGGGTACCAGGCGCGGCGGCGCACCGACTCGACGCACCTGCTCGACAGGTACGTGCTGGCGAAGACCAACGAGCTGGTGTCGACCGTCAGCGCGCAGATGGACGCGTACGACATCTCCGGCGCCTGCGCCACCGTGCGGTCCTACCTGGACGCGCTGACCAACTGGTACGTGCGCCGCTCGCGGGACCGGTTCTGGTCCGGCGATGCCAACGCGTTCGACACCCTGTCGACCGTGCTGGAGACGCTCTGCCGGGTGGTGGCGCCGCTGGCGCCGCTGACCGCGGAGGAGATCTGGCGCGGGCTGACCGGGGAGCGCTCGGTGCACCTGACCGACTGGCCGGAGGCGAGCGAGTTCCCGGCCGACCACGACCTGGTCGCCGCCATGGACAACGTGCGGGCCGTGGCCTCGGCGGCGCTGTCCCTGCGCAAGGCCAAGGGTCTGCGGGTACGGCTGCCGCTGTCGAAGCTGACCGTGGCCTCGCCGGCGGCGGAGCAGCTGCGACCGTTCGCCGATCTGATCGCCGACGAGGTCAACGTGAAGGCGGTGGAGTTCAGCGCCGAGCTGGCCGCGTACTGCGAGCAGGTGTTGACCGTGGTGCCCCGGGCGCTCGGCCCGCGCGTCGGCAAGCAGGTCCAGCAGGTGATCAAGGCGGTCAAGGCGGGCGAGTGGGAGCTGGTCGACGGCGCCCCGGTGGCCGCCGGCATCACCCTGGCCGAGGGCGAGTACGAGCTGCGCCTGGTCGCCGCCGACGCCGAGCACTCCGCGCCGCTGCCCGGCGGCGAGGGCGTGGTCGTGCTGGACACCGAAGTCACCCCGGAGTTGGCCGCCGAGGGCCTGGCCCGCGACGTGGTGCGGGTGGTGCAGCAGGCCCGCCGCGACGCCGACCTGGACGTCTCCGACCGGATCGTGGTGTCGGTGTCGGCGTCCGAGGAGGTGCGCGCGGCGGTGAGCGCGTACGTCGATTTCGTCGCCGGTGAGGTGCTGGCCGACTCGATCGACTTCGCCGAGGGCCTCGACGGTTTCGCCGGCGAGGTGGGCGAGGGCGAGCGGGTTACGGTCGTCGTCCGCCGGGTGTAACGCGCGGGTAGCGGACGCCTCCCCACCTCCGTCCGGGAGGTGTGGAGGCGTCCGCTACCGTGACACCGCCTGCTCGCACCTCATCTGCCGGAGGACCAGTGCCCCTGCTCTACACCATCGGCAAGCTCACCGTGGCGCCCACGCTGCGGTTGGCGTTCCGCCCGACCGTGGAGGGTCTGGAACACGTGCCGGAGACCGGCGGCGCGATCTTCGCCGGCAACCATCTCTCGGTGGCCGACGAGCTGTTCCTCGGCACGGTGGTGCCCCGGCACCTGGCGTTCTGGGCCAAGTCGGAGTACTTCAAGGGCACCGGCGTGAAGGGCGCGTTCTCGAAGTTCGTCCTCACGGGTCTGGGCGCGATCCCGGTCGAGCGGGCCGGTGGGCGGGCCGCGCTGTCCGCGTTCGACGCCGCTATCCCGGCGTTGCAGGGTGGTGACCTGGTGGTGGTCTACCCGGAGGGCACCCGCTCCCCGGACGGCAAGCTCTACCGGGGGCGGACCGGGGCGGCCCGGCTGGCCATCTCCGCCGGTGTGCCGATCATCCCGGTCGGCACGATCGGCACGGACAAGGCTCAGCCGATCGGCGCCCGGGTGCCCCGCCCCGGCAGCGCCAAGATCACCGTCCGGTTCGGCAAGCCGCTGGACTTCACCGGTCGCCCGGACGACCGCGCCTCGCTGCGCCAGATGACCGACGAGCTGATGAGCGAGATCCAGAAGCTCACCGGCCAGGAGTACGTCCCGCGCTACGCCCCGCCGCGCGCCCACCCGGACCCGACCGGCGACGTCTGACCGGCGACGCCTGATCCGCGGGCCGGGGTCGTGTTGCCCCGGGATCTGCGGCGCTTGGCCCGCGCTGACCACGCGATGTGTGGCGCGGCGCCGGGCCTGCGGCGTCTGATCCGCGCTGGGCCGTGGCCTCGGTTCCTTCCCGCGCGTCTGGCCGCGCACGGCGGACCCTTCGTCCGGGGCACTCGCTCCTCGAAGCGGCATTCCTGTGAGTCATAAAGATGACTCACAGGAATGCCGGTCTCCGGCCCGCTTCGTCCGCGTGACGTCACGGGGCGTAACGGGGCCGCCGGTGGTCGCGGTTCCGCTGACCCACTCGGGTCCGCGATCCGCCGCCCGGCCCGGCCCGGCCCCGCGATCCGCCGGCGGCCCGGCCCGCCCCGCCGTCGACGGTGCGGCGTCGCTCCTGTGGCCGGGGCGCGGCTCAGCCCCGCTCGGGCTGAACGATCTGGCCGCGCAAGGTTTTCAGCAGGTCGGCGCTGTCGACGACGGAGAGTCGGGTGAACACTCCGGTGGCGATGCTGCCGTGGTCGACCGAGGTGCACACCACCACGTCGCCGTCGGCCGGCCGGCCAATCGCGCAACGCTCGTGCCGACCCCGTACGCCGGTCTGCACCGTCTCGGGCGACTCCAGCGCGTAGCGCTCCTTGAGCCGCGTGATTTCCGCGTTCGCGTCCGCCTCCGGGTTCAGCCGGAAGCCGGTCCCGCCGAAGACCGTCACCCGCTTGCCGTCCGCCGTGGCGTACACGCCGGCGAAGGTGTCCTCGGCCAGCCAGTTCTCCTGGCGTACCTCGTTCTCCAGCTGTCGGGCCGCCGCGGCGCTGCCGTCGTCCTGACGCAGGCTCAGATCGGCGACCTGCTCGGGCAGCGCGGCGCGGGCCGGGTACTGCGACGAGATCGGCAGGCCGTAGTAGGCGGGACATCCGCAGCAGCAGGCCAGGGTGAGCAGCAGAAGCCACGGCCAGCGACGCCGACGGCGGACCGGGACCGGCACGTACCCCTTCGGGGCCTCCCAGCCCGGCGGTGGCGTCACAGGCGGTGGCGTGGCCGAGCGCCGGCCCCGCCGCTGCTTCGGCACCCGAGCGGGCGGCACCGGCCGCACCGGCGCGGCGGGTCGGCCCGTGCCGGGCTGCGCCGGCAGGGCGGGCCGGGCTGGCGGCGCCGGGTGGGCTGGCGGCGCCGGGTAGGTGGGTCGCGCCGGGTAGGCGGGCGACGTCGGGTGGGCGGGTGACGGCGACACCGGGTGCATCCCCACCGGCGGTGCGGGCGGCCCGGACCACTGCCGGGTCGACGGGGGCGCCGGGTAGTCCAACGTCGGGGGCAGCGGGGGCAGTTCGGCGGAGGGCAGGTCCCAGCCGCCGGTGTCCACCCCGGCCCACGGGTCGACCGGGGTGCGGTGCTCGGGTGGCTGCTCGGGCAGGGGCGGCGGCGGGGTCGGCTCGGCTGACTCACCCCAGGCACGCCTGCGCGGCAGCGGGGGAGGGACCGGCGCGGACCCACTCCACCGCGGCGCGGGGGAGTCCGCGGACGCGGCCGGCTGGGCCGCGGCTTCCTGGGCCGTTGGCTCCGGCTGGGCCGCGGGCTCCTGGGCCGTTGGCTCCGGCTGGGCCGCGGGCTCCTGGGCCGTCGGTTCCGGCTGGGCCGCGGCTTCCTGGGCCGCGGGCTCCTGGGCCGTTGGCTCCTGGGCCGTGGGTTCCGGCTGGTCGGGGGCGGCGGGGTGGTCCGGCGGTACGGGTGGGGAGGTCGACTCGTCGGCGACCGCCGGAGCGTCGTCCGGCTCCGGGCCCGGGGTGCGCCCGTCGGCCGGCCGTGCTCCCGGCTGGGGCTCCGGCATCGCGGCAATCTCCTCTCGCGCCGGTCCGAGGTTAGTACCGCGTCGCCACCGCCGCCGCCCGGGCATCGGGGCGGAGTGCGTGCACAGGTGGTTGGTCGGGCGGCATCGTGGCGTGCGCGCGGTCACCGGCGGGCGGGCGCGTACCCTTGGGCATCATGAGTGCCCCGTCCACGACGCCGCGCGCGGCCGCGACCAATTCCGTCTGGCCCCGGCTCGAGCCGCTGCTCCCTCAGGTCTCCAAGCCCATCCAGTACGTCGGCGGTGAGCTGGGCGCGGTGGTCAAGGACTGGGATGCCGCGACGGTGCGCTGGGCGCTCATGTATCCCGACGCGTACGAGGTGGGCCTGCCCAACCAGGGTGTGCAGATCCTCTACGAGGTGCTCAACGAGCTGCCCGACACCCTCGCCGAGCGGACGTACGCGGTCTGGCCCGACCTGGAGAACCTGATGCGCACGCACGGCGTGCCGCAGTTCACCGTCGACGCGCACCGGCCGGTGCGCGATTTCGACGTCTTCGGCATCTCCTTCTCCACCGAGCTGGGCTACACCAACATGCTCACCGCGATCGACCTGGCCGGCATCCCGATGCTGGCCGCCGACCGCACCGACGCCGACCCGGTGATCGTGGCCGGTGGGCATGCCGCCTTCAACCCGGAGCCGATCGCCGACTTCATCGACGCCGCCGTTCTCGGCGACGGCGAGGAGGCGGTCCTGGAGATCACCGCGATCGTCCGGGAGTGGAAGGCCGAGGGCTCCCCGGGTGGCCGCGACGAGCTGCTGCTGCGGCTGGCCCGCACCGAGAGCGTGTACGTCCCGCGTTTCTACGACGTGGACTACCTCCCGGACGGGCGGATCCAGCGGGTCGTGCCGAACCGGGCAGACGTGCCGTTCCGGGTGCACAAGCGCACAACGATGGACCTGGACGCGTGGCCGTACCCGAAGAAGCCCCTCGTCCCGCTCGCCGAGACGGTGCACGAGCGGTACGCGGTGGAGATCTTCCGGGGCTGCACCCGGGGCTGCCGGTTCTGCCAGGCGGGCATGATCACCCGTCCGGTGCGGGAGCGGTCGATCACCACCGTCGGGCAGATGGTGCGCGAGGGCCTGGAGTTCTCCGGCTTCTCCGAGGTGGGCCTGCTGTCGCTCTCCTCGGCCGACCACTCCGAGATCGGCGACATGTGCTCCGGCCTGGCCGAGCAGTACGCGGGCACCAACGTGTCGCTGTCGCTGCCGTCGACCCGGGTCGACGCGTTCAACATCGACCTCGCGCAGGAGTTGTCCCGCAACGGGCGGCGTACCGGCCTGACCTTCGCCCCGGAGGGCGGGTCGGAGCGGATCCGCAAGGTCATCAACAAGATGGTGTCGAAGGAAGACCTGATCCGGACGGTCGTCACCGCGTACAGCAACGGTTGGCGGCAGGTGAAGCTCTACTTCATGTGCGGCCTGCCCACCGAGACCGACGAGGACGTCCTCGAGATCGCCGACATGGCCCACGAGGTGATCAAGGCCGGTCGGGCCGCGACCGGCTCGAAGGACATCCGCTGCACGGTCTCCATCGGCGGGTTCGTGCCGAAGCCGCACACCCCGTTCCAGTGGGCCGCCATGGAGCGCCCGGAGGTCATCGACCACCGGCTCAAGATCCTCAAGCAGGCCATCAACTCGGACCGCTCGCTGGGCCGGGCCATCGGCTACCGCTACCACGACGGCGAGCCGTCGCTGATCGAGGGCCTGCTCTCCCGGGGTGACCGCCGGGTCGGCTCGGTGATCCGGAAGGTGTGGGAGGACGGCGGCCGGTTCGACGGGTGGAGCGAGCACTTCTCCTACCAGCGCTGGGTGGACGCGGCGGCCGAGACGCTGCCGGCGTTCGGGGTGGATCTCGACTGGTACACCACCCGCCAGCGCGACGAGCTGGAGGTCCTTCCCTGGGACCACCTGGACTCGGGCCTGGACAAGGACTGGCTCTGGCAGGACTGGCAGGATTCGCTGAGCGAGTTCGAGCAGGACGACTGCCGGTGGACCCCGTGCTTCGACTGCGGCGTCTGTCCCTCGATGGACACCGAGATCCAGATCGGCCCCACCGGCAAGAAGCTCCTGCCCCTGACGCCGATCAAGGGCCTGAAAACCCCCACGCCCTGACCCCCGGCCCTCCCGGCCCCGCCCGTCGCCCGCGTCGATCATGAAGTTGTTGCCCGGAACACCGCGTGTCGCCGACAATAACTTCATGATCAACCGGTGCTGAGTTCCGAGGAGCGAGACGATCAGTAAGAAAAACCAGCCGGAGGGTGGGCAGGCGCCGGTCGTTCAGCGCGCCCGCATCCGGTACGCCAAGCGCGGGCCGCTGCGGTTCACCTCGCACCGGGACTTCGCCCGGGCGTTCGAGCGTGCGCTGCGCCGTGCCGCCGTACCGATCGCGTTTTCCCAGGGCTTCACCCCGCACCCGAAGATCTCCTACGCCAGCGCCGCGCCCACCGGGGTGGCGAGCGAGGCGGAGTACCTGGAGATCGGCCTTCAGGCGCCGGTCGAGCCGGAGGCGCTGCGCGCCGCGCTCGACGCCGCGCTCTCACCCGGGCTGGACGTGCTGGAGGTGGTGATCGCCGAGGGCGGCAGCCTGGCGGACCGCATCGAGGCGTCGCACTGGCACATCGAGCTGCCCGAGGTCGACACGGAGACGCTGCGCGCCGCCGTGGACGCCTTCACCGCTGCCGACGAGGTGCTGGTCGAGCGGATGACCAAGCAGGGGCGACGCACCTTCGATGCCCGTGCAGCGGTTATGTCGATCGATGTCCTCTCCCCGACGCAGACGCCTTCCGGGGCGCCGGCCGTACCGTGTGCGATACTCGAACTGGTCGTGCGGCAGGTCACCCCGTCCGTACGGCCCGATGACGTCCTTTCCGGCCTCCGCGTGGTGGCCGACCTGGAGCCGCCGGTCTCGCCGAGGGTGACCCGGCTGGCTCAGGGCACGCTGACCGCGCAGGGTGCGATCGTGGATCCGTTGGATGCGGATCGCGGCGGGGCAGCCATCGTTGGGCACTGACCGACGGTCAGCGCTCTTGCAGGCAGACTTCGGCGGTCGCGCACCACGCGCGCCCGGCGGAAACACTTTTGCGGCGACCCTGCGTGGCAGCGCTCACCCGCGCCCGGGGCAGCCAGAACTGGAGAACGTCCATGCTCGAGAACGAGCCCGAGGGCGGCGAACGGACCGGTTCACAGCCGGCCGGCGACACCGCTGACCAGAGCACCACCACCGACGGCGCCGCCGGCGCCCAGCAGGCGGGCGCGGAGAGCGCCGAGGCTGCCGCACCGCCACGGCGGGCGCGGGCCACCCGGCGTCGGGCCGCCCCGCTCAACCAGCCGGAGCAGGCCGAGGCGCCCGTCGAGGCGTCCGCCAGCGGGTCCGGCGCCGTCGAGTCGCCGCAGGCGGAGGTCTTCGCCCCGGTCTCCGGTGACCTGGACGTCGCCCCGAAGACCCCCCGACGCCGGCGCAAGGCGGCCCCCGTCGAGACGACCGCCGAGGAGCCGCTGGTCGCCGCCAGCGCGGAGCTGGCCTCCCCCGAGGTCGTTCCTCCGGTCAAGGTGACCCGCACCCGGCGCAAGAAGGCAACGCCCGCCGTCGAGGAGCCGCCGGCCGTCGTGGAGCCCGCCGCCGCCGAGGAGCCCGCCGTCGAGGAGCCCTCCGCCGAGGGGGACGCCGCTGAGACGTCGGCGGAGTCCGACCTGCGTCAGGCGGAAGCCGAGCTGAACGAGGCGCAGACCCCGCCGGACGGAACCGGCGCCGAGCAGGCGTTCGGTGACGCGCGGGAGCGCTCCGGCGAGGTGGCGCCCGGTGTCGCCGTGGCGAACGTGGCCGATGAGCCGATCGAGCCTGCCGAGGTCGTCGAGGCCGAGCAGCCGCGCACCCGCCGTCGGCGGGCCGCGCTCTCCGCACCCACAGTGCTGTTCATGGCACCCCAGCCGGACGCCGTGCCGGTGACCCGGCCGGCGGAGCCCGCTCCGGTGGCCGAGGAGCCGGCCGTCGAGGCCGAGCCGTCCCGTCGACGGCGGCGCGGTCGCCGCGACCTCGAGCCGGTGGAGCCGGTCGAGGCCGAGGAGGAGCCGACCGAGGAGGCCGACGAGGCCATCGAGGCGGACGAGGACGACGAGGACAGCGCCGCCGCGCGTCGCCGCCGTCGGCGTGGCCGCCGGGGTCGGGGCCGGGGCAAGGGCGGTGCCGACGACGCCGAGGACGAGGAGTCCGACGAGGCGGCGCAGGCCGACGAGGAGGAGACCGCCGAGGCCGAGGCCGAGGGGGACGAGGACGAGGAGTCCGAGGGCGGGGACGGGTTGACCCGTCGTCGCCGTCGTCGCCGCCGTCGCGGCGCCGGTGACACCGAGGGAGCCGCCGACGACGGTGTGCCCACCGTGGTCAAGATCCGCGAGCCGCGTCGCACGGTCGACGAGGTCCAGGGCGTGTCCGGCTCGACCCGGCTGGAGGCCAAGCGCCAGCGTCGCCGGGACGGCCGGGAGCAGCGGCGTACGCGGCCGCCGATCCTCAGCGAGTCGGAGTTCCTGGCCCGCCGGGAGGCGGTCGATCGGGTCATGGCGGTCCGGCAGCGTGGTGACCGCACCCAGATCGCCGTCCTGGAGGACGGTGTGCTGGTCGAGCACTACGTCACCCGTAACTCCTCGGGCACCATGGCCGGCAACGTCTACCTGGGCAAGGTGCAGAACGTGCTGCCCAGCATGGAGGCGGCGTTCGTCGACGTCGGCCGGGGCCGCAACGCGGTGCTGTACGCCGGCGAGGTCAACTGGGACACCTCCGGCCTGGAGGGGCGTGCCCGCTCGATCGAGCAGGCGCTGCGCTCCGGCGACTCGGTGCTGGTCCAGGTCACCAAGGACCCGATCGGGCACAAGGGCGCCCGGCTGACCAGCCACATCGCCCTCTCCGGCCGGCACCTGGTCTACGTGCCCAACGGCAACGCGTCCGGGATCAGCCGCAAGCTGCCGGACACCGAGCGCAAGCGGCTGCGCGACGTGCTCAAGAAGCTGGTCCCGGACGGCGCGGGCGTGATCGTCCGCACCGCCGCCGAGGGCGCCAGCGAGGACGAGCTGGCCCGCGACGTCAAGCGGCTCCAGGCGCAGTGGGAGGACATCCAGGCCAAGGCCGCCGAGGGTGGCGCCCCGGCGCTGCTCTACGGGGAGCCGGACCTGGTCATCCGCGTGGTCCGGGACCTGTTCAACGAGGACTTCCGCGAGCTGGTGATCGAGGGCGAGCAGTCGTACGACATCGTCGAGTCGTACCTGTCGCACGTCTCTCCGGACCTGGTCGACCGGGTGCGCCGGCACGTCGGGACGAGCGACGTCTTCGCCGAGTACCGGATCGACGAGCAGATCATCAAGGGCCTGGACCGCAAGGTCTTCCTGCCCTCCGGCGGCTCGCTGGTGATCGACAAGACCGAGGCCATGACGGTCGTCGACGTCAACACCGGTAAGTACACCGGCTCCGGGGGCAACCTGGAGGAGACCGTCACCCGCAACAACCTGGAGGCGGCGGAGGAGATCGTCCGCCAGCTCCGGTTGCGCGACATCGGCGGCATCGTGGTGATCGACTTCATCGACATGGTGCTGGAGTCGAACCGGGAGCTGGTGCTGCGCCGACTCACCGAGTGCCTGGGCCGGGACCGGACCAAGCACCAGGTCACCGAGATCACCTCGCTCGGTCTGGTGCAGATGACCCGTAAGCGGATCGGCGCGGGCCTGCTGGAGGCGTTCAGCGAGACCTGCGAGTGCTGCAAGGGCCGGGGCGTCATCATCCACACCGAGCCGGTGCCGGAGAAGCCGCATACCGGTGGGGCCGCGGAGAAGGTCAAGGCGGTCGCCTCGTCGGCGCCGGCCGCTCCGGCCGTCGAGGCCGGCACCGCGTCGTCCCGCCGCCGGGCGCGCAAGAGCGCCCCGGCCGAGCGCGCGGTGGTCGAGGTCGTCGACACCGACACCAGCGTCGAACCGGACGCCGACTACCAGGACACCATGGGGTACGACCTGTCCCGCTACGAGGCGGAGACCGAGGCGGCGCCGGCGGTGTCCGACAGCCTGCAGGGCGAGTCGGCCCGGCTGGCCGCGGCGGACGACCCGGACGCGCTCGCCGACGGCGACACCGACGAGGAGGCCGGTGGCGCGGGGCGTCGCCGCTCCCGCCGCGGTGGCGCTCGTCGGCGGACCCGCCCCTGACGGCCTGACCGGCCCGGTGTTTGACGAGGTCCCTTTCCCGGCAATGTGACGGGGAGGGACCTCGCCGTTCCGGTCACCCCTGGGCCGGGAGCGGTCGCCCCCCGGTCAGGAGAAGAAGATGCCTCGCCTGCTCGCCGTCACCGTGCTGGGGGCCGTGCTCGCCGTCGGAGCCGCCTGCTCCGCCGACCGGTCGGTCGATGCGGGCCCGACCGGCGCGACCGCCGGGGCTTCCGGCCCGGCCGCCGGGTCCGGAGGCGCTCCCGGCGAATCGACCGGTACGCCGGTGGGTGGCGGTGTCGCGGGCGACAATCGGCAGGTGTGCGCCGAGGCGCAGCAGGCCGGCGCCACCGCCGTCCGGGAGTACGTGGCGGAGCTGGGCCGGATGGTCGCGGCGGTGGGTGCGGGGGACACCGCCACCGCCGATGCGGCCCGCACGAGGGCGCAGACGGCGCTGGCCGGCTGGCGGGCCGCGCTGCGGGAGCAGTCGGCGCGGTCCACCGATCCGCAGCTCAAGACGTTGCTCAGTGACCTCGGCACGGAGGTCGCCGCACTCGGCGCGGACGTCGAGTCGATCGACGAGACCGAGCTGGACCGGCTCCAGCAGCGCCTCGACCAGCTCTGCGCCCGCTGACCAGGGCGGGCCGGTTTGGGGTCCGGGCCGGCAATGGCGTACTCTTGCCTGCGGCCCACCTTTGGTGTGCCGAGTTCCCGTGTGCCCGCGCCGCCGTGCACTGCTACCCGGCGAGCCGCCGCGGGGACGACCGCCAGCAGCCTCAACGACAGGGAGTCCGCCTCCGATGTACGCGATCGTCAAGACCGGCGGCAAGCAGTACAAGGTCGCCGAGGGCGACGTGATCGAGGTCGAGAAGCTCACCGGTGCCCCCGGTGACGCGGTGAAGCTCACCGCGGTGCTCCTCGTCGACGGTGACGACCTGGTGACCGACGCGGCGAAGCTTGCCGAGGTCGCGGTGTCCGGCGAGATCGCCGCGCACACCAAGGGCCCGAAGATCCGGATCCACAAGTTCAAGAACAAGACCGGCTACCACAAGCGCCAGGGTCACCGCCAGCCGTTGACCCAGGTCAAGGTGACCGGCATCTCCAGCGGGAAGTAGGTCGTCCTCCAATGGCTCACAAAAAGGGTGCGTCCAGCTCGCGTAACGGTCGTGACTCCGCGGCCCAGCGACTCGGCGTGAAGCGCTTCGGTGGTCAGGTCGTCAGCGCCGGTGAGATCATCATCCGGCAGCGTGGCACCAAGTTCCACCCCGGTGACCTGGTCGGCCGTGGCGGCGACGACACGCTGTTCGCGCTGTCCGCCGGTGCGGTCCTGTTCGGCACCAAGCGCGGTCGCAAGACCGTCAGCATCGTTCCGCAGCAGTAGCTCTCGGGCTTAAGCGGGCCGCGGACCTCCGGGTCCCGGCCCGCTTAGCCTTTTTCACGAAGTGCGAGGTGGACCTCGCTGGAAGGATTGACGCCGTGGCGACGTTCGTTGACCGGGTCGTCCTGCATCTGCAGGCCGGCGATGGTGGGCACGGTTGTGTCTCGATCCACCGCGAGAAGTTCAAGCCCTTCGGCGGGCCGGACGGCGGCAACGGCGGGCACGGCGGCAGCGTGTCGCTGGTGGTCGACCCGCAGGTGACCACGCTGCTCGACTTCCACTTCCACCCGCACGTCAAGGCCGACAACGGCAAGGGCGGCGCCGGGTCGAACCGGGACGGGGCCAACGGCCACAACCTGGTGCTGAAGGTGCCCAACGGCACGGTGGTCCAGACCACCGACGGCACCGTGCTGGCCGACATGGTCGGCGCCGGCACCACCTTCGAGGTGGCCCGGGGCGGGCGCGGCGGGCGCGGCAACGCCTCGCTGGCCAACGCCAAGCGCAAGGCTCCCGGCTTCGCCGAGCTGGGCGAGCCCGGCGACCAGCTGGACATCGTGCTGGAGCTGAAGAGCGTCGCCGACGTGGGCCTGGTGGGCTTCCCGTCGGCCGGTAAGTCGTCGCTGATCTCGGTGATCTCCGCCGCGAAGCCGAAGATCGCCGACTACCCGTTCACCACCCTGGTGCCCAACCTCGGTGTGGTCCGGATGGACAACCACACCTTCACCGTCGCCGACGTGCCGGGCCTGATCCCGGGCGCGGCCACCGGCAAGGGCCTGGGCCTGGAGTTCCTGCGGCACATCGAGCGCTGCGCGGTGCTGGTGCACGTCATCGACTCGGCGACCCTGGAGCCCGGCCGCGACCCGGTCGCCGACATCGACGCCATCGAGGCCGAGCTGAGCCAGTACGGCGGGCTGACCGACCGCCCACGGCTGGTGGCCGTGAACAAGGTCGACGTGCCGGACGGCCGGGACCTCGCCGAGATCGTCCGCCCGGATCTGGAGGAGCGCGGCTACCGCGTGTTCGAGGTCTCCGCGGCCACCCGGGAGGGGCTCAAGGAGCTGACGTACGCGATGGCCGAGCTGGTCGAGGCGGAGCGCAAGGCGGCGCCGCCGGCCGAGCCGACCCGGATCGTGATCCGGCCGATGGCCGTGGACGACGCCGGCTTCACCATCACGGCCGAGGCCGACGGCTCGTTCACCGTCCGCGGCGTACGCCCGGAGCGGTGGGTCAAGCAGACCAACTTCGACAACGACGAGGCGGTCGGCTACCTCGCCGACCGGCTGGCCCGGCTCGGCGTGGAGGACAAGCTCGCCAAGGCCGGCGCCCAGCCCGGTGACCTGGTCCGGATCGGTGAGCGCGAGTTCGACTGGCAGCCGACGCTGTACGCGGGTGTGGAGTTCGCGCCCGGCAACCGGGGCACCGACGTCCGCCTGGAGGAGAAGTCGAACCGGGCCTCGGCGGCGGAGCGGCTCGCCGCCCGCAAGGCCCGCCGGGTGCGCTCGGCGGACGAGGTGGGCGCGGACTCGTCCGACGACGACGTCGAGGACATCGAGGACGAGGACGACGCCGAGTAGCCCGTTGCTCTCCGTGATCGGGACGACTGCCGGAAACCTGCGCGAAATCCACCCCGCCTAGCGTGGGGTGATGCTGATCGAGTCGCGGCCCGCCACCGATCCCGAGATCGCCGCCCTGGTCGTCGCCCAGCAGCGTGAGCTGCGCGAGGCCGACGGCGGGCTGGACGGGCAGGTCACCGTCGCCCACGACGACATCCGTTACCTGGCGGTGGTGGTGCACGGCCGGGCGGTCGCCTGCGGCGGGCTCCAGTCGCTCGACGCCGTCACCGGCGAGGTCAAGCGGATGTACGTCCGGCCCGCGTACCGGGGCCGGGGCATCGCCCGCCAACTGCTCGCCGCGTTGGAGGAGTGCGCGTTCCGGCAGGGGCACACGGTGGTCTGCCTGGAGACCGGCACGTACCTGCCGGCGGCCATCGGGCTGTACACCTCGTGCGGCTACGAGCCGGTCCCGGTGTACGGGGAGTACGTCGGCAACCCGTACAGCGTCTGTTTCGCCAAGCGGCTCCCGGTCGCGGCCTGACGGCGACGGGTCGCTCGCCCGCGGTGGCGGTCAGGCGCCGTGAATCGGCAGGTCAAGGCCGGTCGATCGGGGTGTCCAGGCGCCCACCGGTGCCCACCTGGTTGGACAGCAACAGCCCGAGCGCGAGCATGCCGAAGCCGAGGGCGAGGTGCAGCCAGTTGTCGGCGTCGTTGACCGGCAGGATGTTCGCTCCGGCCTCGGGGTCGACCGCCTCGATCCCCAGGCCGTACAGCCAGAGGGCCAGGTAGATCGCGCCGCCGCCGGCCAGGAAGAGCCGGGCGCCGGCGACGCTGCGGGCCAGCACCAGGCCCACCAGCCCGAACAGCAGGTGCACCGCGTTGTGCAGGATCGACACCTGGAACAGCCCGAGCAGCTTGGCGTCCGAGTGGTGCCCGGCGAAGGTCAGCTCGCCGTAGTCGGTGGTGATGCCGGGGATGTAGCCGAGGATTCCGATCAGCAGGAAGACCCCGGCCACGACCAGCGCGACCACCTGCACCCGGGGTCGGGAGGCTGCAGGTCGGCCACCTCGCGCGTCTCGTGCCATCCCTGCCCCCTTTTCGTGGATCTGCCGGTCCCGCGAACCTCGCTGTCCGCAGCGGCGACGTGACGCAGCCCGACGATCCTCCATTTTGAAGTCGATCCCACCGGCCGCGCAGAGAAATGCACGAACAGGTATGGAAGCCGAAACGGAGGGTAGGTGAGTTGTCAGCGGCCACTGCGTCACGGCCGCATCCCCCCAGCACAACCGCGACGACTTTCCGAGCGGAAGGGAAATCATGACTTACGAAGTGTCACCCACGTCTTCCACGTACGGGCACGAGTCCACCAACGGCGGCGGCGTCCGCGAGCAGGCCCGCCACGTCGGGTCCGAGGCGGCGCACGCCGGTGGGGCGGTCGCCCAGACCGCGAAGGAGCAGGGCACCGAGGTCGGCCGCGAGGCCGCCCGGCAGGCCCGCAACCTCTACGGCGAGGCCCGCACTCAGCTCGCCAGCCAGACCGGTGAGCAGCAGCGCCGGGCCGCCGGCGGACTGCGGTCGATCGCCGACGAGATGCGCACCATGGCCGAGCAGGGTGGCCAGGCCGGCCCGGTGAGCGAGCTGGCCCGCCAGGCCGCCGACCGGGTGCACGGTGTGGCCGGCTGGCTGGAGGAGCGCCAGCCCGGCGACCTGATCAACGAGGTACGCGACTACGCGCGGCGCAACCCGGGCACCTTCCTGGTCGGCGCGGCGGTGCTCGGCGTGCTGGCCGGCCGCCTGACCCGCGGCATCTCCGACTCCGGCGACCACTCCGGCAACGGCTCCGCGGGCTACCGCGGCAACGGGGCGTACGACCCGGAGCAGACCGCGGTGATCCCCACGCCGCCGCCGGCACCCCGCACGACCGCGGACACCACCCCGGCGGGCGGCTACCTCGACCCGACCCCCGGGACGTACACCGAGCCGACCTCCGGCGGCTACAGCGACCCGACGCCCGGCGGCTACAGCGACCCGACCCGTCCGGACGGCTACACCGAGCCGGCCAGCACCGGTCAGCCGCTGCCGCCGGTGACCCAGACCGACCCGCTGCCGGGCGTGCCGTCCAGCGGCAGCCCCCGCCCGTGAGGCGCCGAGTCATCCGAAGGGAGGCGACGGCATGACCATGCCGACGCAGGGGTCCGGCCTGGACTCCGGTTACCACCCCGACGCGGGTGCCCCGCACACCGCGGCGGAGGTGAAGGGCAGCTCGCTCGGTGACCTGATGCGTCAGGTCACCACCGACCTGTCGACGCTGATGCGCCAGGAGGTCGAGCTGGCCAAGGCCGAGATCCGCCAGGAGGGCAAGAAGGCCGGCAAGGCCGCAGGCCTCTTCGGCGGGGCCGGCTTCGGCGGCTACATGGTGGCGTTGTTCGTCTCCATCGCCGTGTGGCAGTTCCTGGACAACGTCATGGACTCCGGCCTGGCCGCGCTGATCGTGGCCGTCATCTGGGCCGTGGTCGCCGCCGTCCTCTACTCGATGGCCAAGAAGAACGCCCAGCACGTACGCGGGCTCAAGCAGACCAACGACAGCGTGCAGCGGATCCCCGACGCGCTCAAGCCCCACCCGGAGGGAGTCACCCGATGAGCACCGATCCCGACCAGATCCGCCGGGAGATCGAAGCCACCCGCAACAGCCTCAGCTCCGATGTGGACGCGCTGGCGTACAAGGTCAGCCCGAGCCGCATCGTCGACGACCGCAAGCAGCGGGCCCGTTCCGCGCTGCAGAATGTGAGGGACAAGGTCATGGGAACCGCGTCTGACCTCGGCCACGGCACCGGCCACGCCGCCCACTCGGTGGGTGACCGTGCCTCCTCGGCGGCTTCCAGCGTCAGCGACGCCGCGCACTCGGCGGCCTCCTCGGTCAGCGACGCCGCCCACAGCGCGCCCCGGGTCATCCGGCAGAAGTCGCAGGGCAACCCGCTGGCCGCCGGCCTGATCGCCTTCGGGGTCGGCTGGCTGGCCTCCTCGCTGATCCCGGCCTCCCGCCGGGAGCAGCAGGCCGCCGCTCAGGTCAAGGACAAGGTCAGCGAGCACAGCGGCGCCGTGAAGGAGAAGCTTGGCGAGGTGGCCAGCGAGCTCAAGGACGAGCTGCGCGAGCCGGCCCAGCACGCCGCCGAGTCGGTGAAGTCCACCGCCCAGGACGCCGTGCACGCGGTCAAGGACGACGGCCGGTCGGCCGCCCAGGACGTGAAGGACCAGGCCCAGCAGGCCCGCCAGCAGGTCAGTTCCTGAGCCCACCGCAGTCGGCGACAGCTCGCGGTCACCCCGGTGGCCGCGAGCTGTCGCATGTCCACCCGCGCCCCGACGCGGTCACGGTGCAGCGGTGGTGCGGACGCCTGATCAGCGCCCGCGTCGGCCCGGTCGGCGAGCGGCCTGGCGGATACGGGCGTTGCCGTAGCGGACTCCGCCGAGCAGGAGGCGCTGGGCGACCGCCAGCCAGCTGCAGATGCCACGTTCGAGCAGCCAGAGTGGGGCGGCCAGCGAGGTGCTCGGTGGAAAGACGGTCCCGCCGTCGGCGCGGCGGCGGCCCACCTCGGCCACGGCGACGACAGCTGCCGCCGTGCCGAGCAGCAGCCGGGGCCGCCGCGCCGCGACCGCCGCGGCCAGCGCCGGCAGGACCGCGAGCGCGGTCAGCAGGCGGGCCGGCTGGGCCAGATCGTCGTACGCCTGGCGGACCCGCTGGCCCCGGAAGTGCGTCGCGTCCGGCGGCAGCCGGCGTACGTACAGCCAGGGCGGCGCGACCTCGACACCGCCGTACGCGCGTACGGTGCGGATCAGCTCCAGGTTCTCGAAGAGCACGTCCGGGTCGTACCCGCCCATGGCGAGGAACGTGCTGCGGCGCACCGCGAGGGTGCCGGGGTAGTCGTCTCCGAGCGCCCGGTTGAGCAGCGTCCGGCCGGTGTCCCACCAGGCGTGCCAGGGCAGTGGGTCGAAGTAGTTCTGCGGCCGGACCAGGTCGACCCGGCCCAGCAGCCGGTGCACGGCGCGCAGCCCGGCCTCGTCGTACCGGACGTCGTCGTCGGCGATGACCACGTGTTCGTGGTGTGCCGCGTCGACGCCGGTGTGCACCCCGACCACCTTGCCGTTGCGCCCTCGCCCGGCGGGATCGGGCGGCAGGTGCCGGACCAGCCCCTGCCAGGCCGCCGCGTGCCGGGCGAAGAGCTCCGGCGGTGACCCGTCGACGACGAGCACCTCGACGAGGCCGCTCAGCCGGCGCAGGTAGCCGGTCAGCTCGTCCAGACCGCTGTCGGTGTGCCAGCGCAGCGGCAGCACGTACGCCATCGGCAGGACGGCCGGCGGCAGGGTGGTCGGCGGTGTGCCGGTGTTGTCGTGCCCGGCTCGCCGGGCGGCGTCACCGGCGGCCGGGAAGGGCATCGGCGCCTCCTGGGCAGGCGGTCCGCGGCCGGCGGTGGGCGGGCCGCCCGCTGCACGTGCCCGCCCTGCCTCGATCCAAACCGGCGACGGGGTCAGGCGCGGCGGATGTTGGTGAGGGTCAGGCCGCTGGGCGGCAGCGCGGGCATGCGCCGCAGGTCCAGGGTCAGGTCCTGCGGCGGGACCTCGTAGCGCATGCCGCCGGTCAGGTTCGTGACCGCCCGCTTCATCAGGTCGATGGTGATCCACTCGCCGGCGCAGCGGTGCCCGGTGGTGTGGTCGCCGCCGCCCTGCGGGACCAGCTCGAATGGGTCGACACGGCGGCCGGCGAACCGCTCGGGACGGAACAGCTCCGGTTCGGGCCAGAGCGCCGGGTGGTGGTTGGTGCCGTAGAGGTCGAGCAGCACCCGCCGTCCTCGGGGGAAGTGGTGGCCCTCCCAGTCGAACGAGCGCCGGACCCGGGCGGCGGCCATCGGGAAGAACGGGTAGTAGCGACGTACCTCCTGGACGAACTGCTCGGTGGCCTCGTCGTCACCGTGGACCCTCTCCCGCCAGCCGGGATGGTCGCGCAGGGCGAGCGCGGCGAAGACGATGTACCGGTCCACGGCGACCACCGGGCGCAGCAGGTTGAGCAGTTCGACGGCGGCGGCCCGGCGGGGGAGCAGCGCCCCGCGCGCGTCGCGGTGCTCGGCCACGATCTCAAGCGGGCTGCCGGCCGGCGGCGGGTGGATGCCGGTCCGGGCCCGTTCGACGAGGTCGCCGAGCCAGCGTTCGGCGCGACGGCGGGCGAGCAGGCCCCGCCAGTGCCGTGGGCCGACGACCGCCGGGCCCTCGATCATGGCGTGCAGTTCGACGGCGCGGCGGGTGACCTGCGACGTGGCCAGCGGCACCCCGGCCCAGGCGCAGACCGCCCGGGTCAGCAGGCGGCCCAGCTCGTCGTAGAGCGGCACCGGCCCGGCCGCCTCCCAGGCGGGGATCCGCGCCCGCCACTCGTCGTCGAAGAGCTGCCCGAGGCGCTGGATGGCCGTCGGCGTCATGATCGACATGAGCATGGCCTTGCGGTCGGAGTGCTCCGATCCGTCCAGCCCCTGCACGCCACCCCGGCCGGTGAGCGTCCGCTGCACCCGCAGGTGCATCGCGCTGTCGCGCTGGAAGCGCTCGTTGTCGTAGAAGAGCATCGCGGCTGGCCGGCCCCGCAGGCAGATGGTCGGTGCGAGCAGGATGCGAGCCTGGAAGACGTCGCTGCCGTACCGCTCGCAGCGCTCACCGATGAACCGGTAGCCGGCGCGGAGCAGCGCGAGGGTGCTGTCCGGCGTGCGGTCGGCCGGCATGGTCGCCATCGGGTCTCCTCGGGTGCGAGCGGTGGCCGGCGTCGCCGTCGCGCTGCGTCTACCCGTGTTGCCGCCGCTGAATCCCCGCGGCGACAGCGCGTCGGCTGGCCCCTCCCACGGGCGGCGGAACCTGGTTTGCTCAGCTGGTGGGGCCGCCGTGAGCCGGCAGCACCGGTCGGCCGGTGCGGCCCTCGGTGGGCCGATGGCCACGACCACGGGGAGGGCGAATGCACGACAACAGGTCGCCGCACTGGCGGCAACGGCGGGCGGTCGCGGCGACGGGCGCGGGTCGTGCCCTGCGCCCACTGATCGGCCCGCCCGGTCGGCCGTTGCGGCCGCGCCGGTTCTTCACCGTGCACCTGGGCTTCACCGCGCCGGGCGCGGCCGACGCCCGCGAGCAGGCGGTGGCGTACGCGGAGGCGCTGAGCCTGCTTCGCCCGGAGGTGGCCCTCGGTGCGGCGGCCCTGTCACCGGCCGACGCGTGGCACCGGGCCGAGCGGCTGTTCTGTGGCGCGGTCGGCCCGGACGGGGAGCGTTGCGTCGATGTCGCCGAGCATCCCGGCTTCCACCACGCGCCGGGTCCCGGCGGTCTCGGCTGGGGCGACGGTGATGCCTGACCTGGCGTCGCGGGTGGCGGTCGTTCCTCGCCACCCGCGACCGCCGGGCGATCAGTCCAGGTCGAACTCGCCGTCCTGCGCGCCCGCGACGAACGCGTCCCACTCGGCCTGGGTGAAGACGAGCACGGGGCCCTCCGGCTCGGCGGAGTTGCGCATCCCGATCAGATCGTCGACGAACGCGACCTCGACGGCGCTCTCCGAGGTGTCCCCCTCGGCCCGTTGCCAGACGGCCCGGGAGAGGTCGAAATCGCCCTTGGGGTGCTGCGCCATGGTTCTTTCCTCCAGTGCGGGGGCCGTCTGGGGACCGCGTGCCGATCCCCATCGGGCAGGATAAGCGGATGCCGAGCCTGACCCGTGTAGAGGCGACCGCGCGTGGCGCGGCGATTACTGTCGAGTCCTATCAGGTGGACCTCGACCTGACCGGCGACGGGGACCTGTTCCGTTCCCGCGTCGAGATCCGGTTCCGGGCGACCCCCGGCACCGCGACCTTCGCCGAGGTCAAGCCCGCCAACCTCCTCGCGGTACGCCTCAACGACCGCGACGTCGACCCCGGCACGTTGACCGACAACCGACTGCCGCTGGCCGACCTCGCCGAGACGAACACCCTGTTCGTCGAGGCGGAGATGGCGTACTCCAACGCCGGGGAGGGGCTGCACCGCTTCGTCGATCCGGCCGACGGCGAGACCTATCTCTACGCGATGTCGTTCCTCGACAACGCCCAGCGCATCTTCGCCGCGTTCGACCAGCCCGACCTCAAGGCCCCGTTCACCCTCACGGTCACCGCGCCGCCGCAGTGGACCGTCTCCGGCAACGCCGAGGTGGTCGCCAACCCGGCGCCGGGGCGCTGGGAGTTCGCCCCGACCGCGCCGCTGGCGACGTACTTCTTCTCGCTGATCGCCGGGCCGTACCACGTCCGGCGGGCCGAGCACGATGGTGTGCCGCTGGGCCTCTACTGTCGACGGTCGCTCGCCGAGCACCTCGACGCCGACGCCGAGGAGATCTTCACCGTCACCGGGCAGTGCCTGGACCGGTTCCACCAGCTCTTCACCGAGCGCTACCCGTTCGGCAAGTACGACCAGGCGTTCGTCCCCGAGTTCAACGCCGGCGCGATGGAAAATCCGGGCATCGTCACCTTCCGCGACGACTACGTGTTCCGCTCGGCGGTCACCGACACCCAGCGCGAGCTACGGGCCACCACCATCGCCCACGAGATGGCGCACATGTGGTTCGGTGACCTGGTCACCATGCGCTGGTGGGACGACCTGTGGCTCAACGAGTCGTTCGCCGAGTACCTGGGCACCCGGGTCACCGCCGAGGCGACCCGCTTCGACCAGTCGTGGACCACGTTCGCCATGCGCCGCAAGGCCTGGGGGTACGCGGCGGACCAGCGCCCCTCCACCCACCCGGTCGCCCCGCCGGAGGTGGCCGACGCCGACGAGGCCCTGCTCAACTTCGACGGCATCTCGTACGCCAAGGGCGCCTCCGTGCTGCGGCAGCTCGTGGCGTGGCTCGGCGACGAGGCGTTCCTCGCCGGCCTGAACGCGCACTTCGCCGCGCACCGCTTCGGCAACGCCACCCTCGCCGACCTGCTGGCCAGCCTGGGCACGGCCAGCGGCCGGGACCTGTCCGGATGGGCCGAGCTGTGGCTGCGCCAGCCGCAGGTCAACACGCTGCGCGCCGAGGTCGCCGTCGACGCCGACGGCCGCTACACCGAGGTCGCCGTGGTGCAGACCGCGCCCGAGTCGCATGCGGTGCTGCGTCCGCACCGCATCGGCGTGGGCCGGTACGCGGCGGACGGCACGGTGCGGCGCCACGAGGTGGATCTCGACCCGGCCGTTGACGGTGGTCGGACCGTGCTCGGCGCGTTGACCGGCGAGCCGGCGGCCCGGGTGCTGCTGCTCAACGACGGTGACCTCACCTTCGCCAAGGTGCGCCTCGACCCGGCGTCGGCGGACGCCGTCGCGCTGGTCCTGCCGGGCCTGGCCGACCCGCTCACCCGGGCGGTGCTCTGGAGCGAGGCACTGGACGCGGTGACCGA
The DNA here is from genome assembly GCF_040608295.1 of Micromonospora sp. NPDC005197. Lineage (NCBI taxonomy): Bacteria > Bacillati > Actinomycetota > Actinomycetes > Micromonosporales > Micromonosporaceae > Micromonospora > Micromonospora sp. NPDC005197. The sequence goes on from NZ_JBEXHY010000037.1 coordinate 23,683, forward strand.
CGGAGAGCGACCGGTCAGCGGCCTCGTCGACCTGATGGTCGCGGCGCTGCCGGCCGAGACCGAGGTGATCATCGCGGAGGACGTGCTGACCCTCAGCCGGTCCCTGGTGGACCGCTACCTCGACCCGCTGGCCCGTTCGGCGGCGCTGGCCCGGGTCGCCCTGGCCTGCCGACAGCTGCTGGACGGCGCCACGGCGGGGGAGTCGTTGCAGCTCGCCGCCGCGCGCGGCTGGATCGCCGCGACCACCGACACGGACCTGCTCGTCGGTTGGCTCGCCGGCCGGGACGTACCGCCGGGGCTGAAGGTCGACGCCGAGCTGCGGTGGGCGGTGCTGCGCCGGCTCGTGGTGCTGGGCGCGGCCGGGGAGGCGGAGATCGCCGCCGAGGCGGCCGCCGACGTCAGCTCCACCGGCGCGGAACGGGCCGCCCGCTGCCGGGCCGCTCTGCCCGACCCGGCCGCCAAGCAGGCGGCATGGGAGATCATCGTGCGCGACACCGAGCTGTCCAACCGGCTGCTGGAGGCGACGGCCGAGGGGTTCTGGCAGCCCGAGCAGGCCGACCTGACCGCCGCGTACGTCGAGCGGTACTTCACGGAGATGCCGGCCGCCGCGCGTCGGCGTACCGCGTGGACGGCCGACCGGGTGGCGAAGCTGGCGTTTCCCCACTACGCCGTGGCGCAGCCGACCCGGGAGGCGGCCGCGGCGCTGCTGGCCCGCGACGACCTGACCCCGGGCCTGCGCCGGGTGGTCACCGACACGGACGACGACCTGCGGCGCGCGCTCGTCGCCCGGACGGCGGTGGCCGCCGCCGCAGCCTGAGGCGGGGTCACGGCGGCAGCCTGAGGCTGGGCCGCCGAGACGATCCGGTGCCGGCAGGGCGCGGGGCGGCCTGGCCACCCCGCGCCCTGCGGTCAGCGCAGCGCGGGCTCCGCCGTCACCGGGGCGTCGAAGTCGATGACGTGGCGCTGCTCGTGGGCGATGGTCCGTTCCGGGTCCATCGCCGTGCGCACGAGCAGCGGCATCAGCAGCGGCATCAGCGTCCGCGCGACCGGCCCCGGGGCCTTGGTGTGGTTGATCCGCGCCGCGCGGGCGGCGACCTTCTCGACCCGGGTACGGCGCAGCCGCACGTACGCGTCGAACGCCGACGCCACGTCGGGCAGGTCCCGCAGGCAGCGGGCGAGCTGCACCCCGCTCTCGATGGCGAGCGAGGCGCCCTGCCCGGAGCTGTTCGACGGCGCGTGCGCCGCGTCGCCGACCAGCACCATCCGCCCCCGGTGCCAGTGCGGCACGGGCGGCATGATCTGCAACGACCCGACGACCTGGAGTTCGTCGGCGCTGCTGGTGGCCATCAGCTCCCCGCCCGGGTCGTCGTCGCCGTAGGTGGTGCGCAGCGTGTCCAGCCACTGCTCCGCCGGCACCGTGCGGGCCTCGACGAGGCTCATCGGCCGCTGCTGCGGCAGGTTGGCCCCCCAGCGGGTGCCGCCGCCGGGCTCCGGCCAGTACAGGTAGTAGCCGCGTCGCCCGAACGCGAACGTCATCGTGCCCGCCTCGGCGCTTACCTCGTGCCGGGCGACCGCCTCGAAGCCGAGCAGCCCGGTGAACCGGGGGCCGGGCGCGGCCGGGTCGATGAGCCCACGGACCGTGGACCGGATGCCGTCCGCGCCGACCAGGAGGTCGGCGGTGGCCGTGCTGCCGTCCTCGAAGCGCGCGGTCACGCCGCTGTCGGTCTGCTCGACGGCGACCAGCCGCCGGCCGTACGCGAAGGCGACGCCCTCGGCGACCGCCCGGTCGTGCAGAACCCGGTGTAGCTCGGCCCGGTGCACCACGCGCAGCGGCGGCACTCCGGCCAAGGTGGGCAGGTCGATGCGCCGACGGCCGACGGCCATGACGGTGCGGTCGATCGGGGTGGCGATCGCCGTCACCGCCTCGTCCGCGCCGACCGCCCGCAGGGCCGCCACGCCGTTGGGCGCGAGCGCGAGGGTGCCGCCGATGCCGCCCACCCCGGCGGCGGTCGCCGGGTACGCCTCGTGAACGGTGGCGGTGATGCCGGCGCGGTGTAGCGCGAGCGCCGTCACCGGGCCGGCGATGCCGCCGCCGATGACGATCGCGGTTCGTGCCGTGGTCATGCTCTCTCCCTGGGTGTCGTCGGGTGCGTGCGTGCGAACCGACCTGGGAGGGAACCCGGTTATCCTCATGACTGCCGCTTCGGGCCGGGTGCCTGCTCAGGTGTCGGTTCGAGGTAGGGCTCCGGCGGGGTGTTGGCGCACCCCGCCGGAGCTGTCTTCTCAGTCGGCGTTGTCGGGGTCGCTGCTGGTCCTCTCGGCCAGCTCGATCAGCTCGGCCGGCATCTCGCCGGTCTCGTGGAAGGCCCGCCACGTGTCCAGCCCCGGGTAGCTGCCCGAGGTCAGCTCGGCGAGCAGGGCCCGCAGCCAGGTCGCCTCCGCGGCTCGTATGGCCAGGTCGTACTCCGACTCCACCAGGAACAGCCGGGGGATCTCCCGCAGGTGGGCGTCGAGCGTCTCGCGGTCCCGGCGGAGCGCGTCGTCCAGCCGGTCGAGTCGCTGCCGGAGCAGGTCGGTGGCCTCGTCGGGATGCAGGGCGGCGAGGACGGACAGGCCGGCCCGGAAGCGGGGATGCTCCGGCATCGGCGTGGCGACCAGCTCGCGCGCCCAGTCGACCAGCTCGGCCCGCCCCGCGTCGGTGATCCGGTAGACGGTGCGTTCCGGGCGTCGGCCCTCGCGGACGCTCTCCACCGCGGCGATCAACTGGTGTTTGTCCAGGTTGCGGATGACCGTGTAGAAGGAGCCCCACTTGATCTCCATGTCCTGGTCCTTGCCCCAGGCGCGCAGGGTGCTTGCCATCTCGTAGGGGTGCATGGGCCGCTGGGTGAGGGCGGAGAGCACGGCCAGTGCCAGCAGGTTGCCGACCTTGCGCCGCTTCGGCATGACGTCCCCTTACTCGCCGACAATTACTCGTAGACGAGTATATGCGCGGGATCGGTCGCCTGGCGACCCCCTCGCGCGCCGGGCCGGAGCGGCCGGCCACGATGCCCGGCCTACGATCACGGGGTGGAGGAAGATATCCGGCGGATCGGGATCATGGGCGGCACCTTCGACCCGATCCACCACGGGCACCTCGTCGCGGCCAGTGAGGTGGCGGACCGGTTCGGCCTGGACGAGGTGGTGTTCGTCCCGACCGGGCAGCCATGGCAGAAGGCTGACGAACCGGTCAGCCCCGCCGAGGACCGGTACCTCATGACGGTCATCGCCACCGCCTCCAACCCCCGGTTCCAGGTCAGCCGGGTCGACATCGACCGCAGCGGGCCCACCTACACCGTCGACACCCTGCGCGACCTTCAGGCCGAGTACGGCCCCAAGGTGCAGCTGTTCTTCATCACCGGCGCGGACGCGCTGCAACGCATCCTGTCCTGGAAGGACCTGGACGAGATCTTCGAGCTGGCCCACTTCATCGGGGTGACCCGCCCCGGCTTCCCGCTTACCGACGAGCACCTTCCGGCGGACACGGTCAGCCTGATCCAGGTGCCCGCGATGTCCATCTCGTCGACCGACTGCCGCGCCCGGGTCGCCCGGGGCGAACCGGTCTGGTATCTGGTGCCCGACGGTGTGGTGCAGTACATCGCCAAGCGACGCCTCTATCAGCCCTGATCACGTCCGGTATGCACCGTTCCGTACGTCTAATCGACCAGAACTGACGGGTCGTGACCTCGCCGGGTGTGAGACGCTTGGTGGATCGCACGCCTGATCGAAGGAGAACGGTGACAGTTTCCGAACGCGCGCACGAGCTGGCAATGGCAGCCGCCCAGGCCGCCGCCGACAAGAAGGCGCAGGACATCGCGATCATCGACGTCGGCGACCAGCTCGCCATCACCGACGCGTTCCTGCTCGCCGCCGCCCCCAACGAGCGTCAGGTGCTCGCCATCGTCGACGCCATCGAGGAGCGCCTGCTGGAGCTTCCGGAGAAGGCCAAGCCGATCCGGCGCGAGGGTGAGCGGGGCGGCCGCTGGGTGCTGCTCGACTACGTCGACATCGTGGTGCACGTCCAGCACACCGAGGAGCGCGAGTTCTACGGGCTCGACCGCCTCTGGAAGGACTGCCCCACCATCCCGTTCGTCGACCGCGACCTGGTCGAGGCCGACGCCGGCGGGACCGCCGCAGCCGAATGACCCGGCTGATCGTCTGGCGGCACGGCAACACCGACTGGAACGCCGCCAACCGCGTCCAGGGGCAGACCGACGTACCCCTCAACGAGCTGGGCCGCGACCAGGCCCGCGTCGCCGCCCCGCTGCTCGCGTCGCTGCGTCCCGACGCCATCGTGTCCAGCGACCTGAGCCGCGCCGCGGAGACCGCGGCGGCCTTGGCCGCGCTGACCGGGCTGCCGGTCCGCACCGACGCCCGGTTGCGCGAGCGGCACTTCGGCCAGTGGCAGGGCCTGCACCTCACCGAGGTCGCCGAGCGTTTCCCCGCCGAGTACGCCCGCTGGCGGGCTGGCGACCCCGCCCCGGGGGCGGACCTGGAGCCGCTGGACGCCCTCGGCGAGCGGGTCGCCGCGGCGTTCCTGGCGGCGGCCGACGTGGCCCCCGGCGGGACCGTGGTCATCGCGACCCACGGCGGTGGCTCCCGCCAGGGCGTCGGCCACCTGCTCGGCTGGCCCTCCGGCGTGCTGCGCACCATCGGCTCGCTGGCCAACTGCCACTGGTCCGAGCTGCGGCACGACGACGTTCGAGGCTGGCAGCTACGGGGGCACAACGTCGGCCTGGTCACCGCCCCGGCCGTCGTCGACGCGGTCTGAGCGCCGTTCCCGCCCGCCGCCGGCGCGCTCGCGCCTCGGCGTATCCCGCCGTGATCGGCTAGCGTGCCGGGCATGCCCGTCGCGGTCGTCACCGACTCCACCGCCTACCTTCCGCCCGAGCTGGTGCGGCGGCACCGGCTGACCGTCGTTCCGCTGACCGTCGTGCTCAACGGCGCGGAGGGTCTGGAGGGGGTGGAGACCCAGCCCGCCGACGCCACCAGGGCGCTGCGCGAGCGGCGGGTCTCGGCCAGCACCTCCCGCCCGGCCCCCGAGCAGTTCGCACGGACGTACCGCCGCCTCTTGGACGACGGCGCCGACGGCGTCGTCTCGGTACACCTGTCCGCCGGCCTGTCCGGCACCGTCGAGGCGGCCCGGCTGGCCGCTGCCGACTTCGACGGTCGGGTCGAGGTCGTCGACAGCCGATCCGCCGGCATGGGGCTCGGCTTCCCGGCCATCGCGGCCGCCGCGGCCGCCGAGGCCGGGGCAGACCTCGCCGGTGTACGCGACGCGGCGCTCGCCTCCGTCGCCCGGACCACCGTCTGGTTCTACGTCGACACGTTGGAGTTCCTCCGCCGGGGTGGCCGGATCAACGCGGCCGAGGCGCTGTTCGGCACCGCCCTGTCGGTCAAGCCGATCATGCACATGCCGGACGGGGCGATCGTGCTGCGCGAGAAGGTGCGTACCGCCAGCCGGGGAGTGGCCCGTCTCGTCGACCTGGCCGTCGAGGCCGCCGGCGACGACGACGTGGACCTCGGCGTACACCACCTGGCCGCGCCGGAACGTGCCGAGGCGCTGCTCGCCGCGCTCACCGAGCGACTCGGTGCACGGCTGCACGACACGTACGTCTCCGAGGCCGGCGCGGTGGTCGCCGCGCACGCCGGGCCGGGGCTGGCGTGCGTGGTCGTGCACCGCCGATCGGACGGCTGAGCCGGTGGCCACCACGTGCGTGGTGACCGGTGGCGGCCGTGGCGTCGGCCGGGCCGTGGTGCAACGGCTGGTGACGACCGGCGTCACAGTCGTCGTCGTGGAGCGCGACGCCGAGGCGGTGGACTGGCTGGCCGGGCACCCGGCCGCCGACCGCCTGCTGCCGGTGGTCGGCGACGCCGGCGACGAGCGGGTGGCCGAGCACGCCGCCGAGGTGGCGGAGCGCGCCGGCCGTCTCACCGGCTGGGTGAACAACGCGGCGGTGTTCCGGGACGCGGCGCTGCACTCGGCGTCGGCCGACACCGTCCTGGACCTGATCGGGCTGAACCTGCGCCCGGCCGTGGTGGGCGCGGCGGTGGCGGTCCGCCGGTTCCTGGCCGCCGGCACGGGCGGGGCCATCGTGAACGTCTCGTCGCACCAGGCCCGCCGGCCGGTGTCGGGCGCCCTGCCGTACGCCACGGCGAAGGCCGCCGTGGAGGGGCTGACCCGGGCGCTGGCCGTCGAGTACGGGCGGCACGGTATCCGCGCCAACGCCGTCGCGCTCGGCTCGATCGCCACCGAGCGGCACGCCGAGTTCCTCGCCGCGCAGGAGCCGTCCCAGGCCGAGTGGATCGACGCCGAGCTGACCCGGCTGCATCCGGTGGGCCGGATCGGGCGCGCGGACGAGGTGGCGGAGGCGGTCGCGTACCTGCTGTCGCCGGCGGCGAGCTTCGTCAACGGGGTGACGCTGCCGGTCGACGGCGGACGAGCCGTACTCGGCCTCGACCCGGAGGCCCGCTGACCCGGCGCGAGCGTGCCGCCTCCGGGTCGTGGTGACGACCCGGAGACGGCCCGACAGGCGGCCTGATCAGCTACGCAGGGCCCACTGCTGGTTCTGCTGCCCGTTGCAGGCCCAGAGGATGACCTTCGTGCCGTTGGCGGTGGCGGCGCCGTTGGCGTCGAGGCAGAGCCCGGACTGGACGCCGGTGATGGAACCGTTCGCGTTGACGTTCCACTGCTGGTTGGCGCCGCCGTGGCAGTCCCAGATGATGACCTGGGTGCCGTTGGTGGTGCCCTGGCCGTTGGCGTCGAGGCACTTGTTGCCGTACACCTGGATCTGCTTTGCGGCGGTGTAGGTCCAGCGTTGGGCGGTGCTGTTGCTGATGCAGTCCCACAGTTGCACCTGGGTGCCGTTGGTGGTGGTGCCGTTCGGTACGTCGACGCAGCGGCCGGACTGCGCGCCCACGACCTGGACGTTCTGCTGCGGGTTGCCGCCGGTGGCGGGGGTGTAGGCGGCAGCGGCGATGTTGGCCTGCACGGCGTCCTCGGTGGCGGCCGACGGGTAGCCGGACGTCAACACACCCTCGAAGAAGGTGCCCCGGCCGGTGATGCTGTTGTCGCCGCCGATACCGAGCAGGATGGCCCCCTCCTTCTTCATGGGGTTGTAGCCGTTGGGGCGTCGACCGTCGAAGTAGGTGGTCAGGCCGCCCGACTGCGCGTTCCCACCCCGGATCGCCCAGTGGTTCGGCTCGCCCTTGACCATGGCGGTGACGAAGCGGTGGTTGATGGACGCGATGTTGTTGTAGCCCGCGTTCACCCCGGAGAAGAGCCCCCACTCCAGGTCGGCCATGATCCAGGGGCCCGCCCCTGCTCCGTAGCCCCACTGCTTGTTGGCGCCGAAGTAGACGGTCTCCATGATGGCGCGTTCGTCGGCCTGGACGTTGGTCTGCGCGTTGCCGTAGTCGAAACAGCACCACTGGTTGTAGTGCGTGCCGTCGACGACCGCGTAGATGCCCTCGGGCTGGTCGCCGGTCGCGACGCCGTTGGTGTTGTTGTTGCGGTAGCCGGTGCCGGGGGCGATGTAGACGCCGTACGCCTTCTGACCGCCGATGGTGACCGGTGCCGCCTTCGCGTCGGCGAGGTTGTCGTACCCGCCGGCGGCGGGGCCGGTGAAGCCGCCCGGAGGCGCCTGGGTCAGGCGGTTGTTGCGGCCGGACTGGTCGTAGATGACCGTGATGACGCAGTTCGTGTTGGCGCAGAACGTGTCCTGCGTGGCGGCGTTGGCGACGCCGCCGGCAGTGAGCACGCCGACGTCGCGGGTGGTGTTGTCCGACGAGCGGCGGACCTGGTAGAGCGGGCCGTTGTACGCCCCGTACAGGGCTCGGGTGGTGCTGTGCGCGGCCACGCACGGCGTGCCGCCGGAGGCGTAGATGTCGCACGGGCCGGTGCCGGCGGCCCGGGCGACGCCGGGCGTCTCGGAGACCACGTAGACGCCGGCCCCGGCGACGAGGACCAGCAGGGTCCCCGCGGCGGCCAGCGAACGGCTCAGCCTTCTCTTTACGTCCATGGATTCCTCTTCGGTGGTGGAGGGTGATGGGAATGGGTGGCGGTCAGGGATCCCACGGACGTCGACGGAGGGCGGGTGTCCGTCGTGTGGGCGCACTTCAGCGGGACGGGACGTGCCGCGTGGCCCGTCCTCGGTGGACGGGCGCGGTGCGGGATCGGTCCGCCGGGCGCCGGCCCATCGTGACGTCACACGTCATACCTGTAACATTAATAGTCGTCCATGCGTGTGCGCTACCTCCCGTGCCCAGCCGCGGGTGCGCCGCGACTGCTCGTCGCCCCGGGCGGCCCAATAGCAGATCGGGACATGATCAGGGCGTTGTCCACAGTGGCGCCGGTTGTCCACAGGTCGACGCCGGAGCGCCCCGGCGTGCCGCCCGTCGGCCCTAGCGTCGCGGTGTGTCGCAGGACGAGGAGACAGAGGTACGCCAGCGTCTGCGCCGGTTGACGGCCCCGACGGGTGGCGGCGTGCCGATCGCGGGGGCGCTCCCGTTCGGCGTGCCGCCACCCCGAGCTGGCGTGCCGCTCGCGGGGGCGCTCCCGTTCGGCGTGCCGCCACCCCGGGCCGGTGCGCCGTCGACCGACCCGGCGGCGCACGGGTCCCCCGATTCCGACGGCGGCGCCGCACGGCTGCCCGGCCCGGGGGCGTTCGATCCGGGGCGGCGCGGCGTGCGGGCGTTGGCGGTGGTCGCCCTCGTGGTGGTGCTGGCCGCCGCTGGTTGGGCCTGGCGGTCCCGGCCACACGCGGAACCGGTCGCCCCGTCGACCGGCGCGGCGGCCCCGGCCGTCTCGGCCGAGCAGGGGAGCGCGTCGCCGGCCGGCGAGCTGGTGGTGGCGGTCGCGGGCAAGGTGCGCCGGCCCGGGTTGGTGCGCCTGCCGGCCGGGGCCCGGCTCGCCGACGCCGTGCAGGCGGCCGGCGGCCCGCTGCCCGGGGTCGACGTGGCGCTGCTCAACCCCGCGCGCAAGGTCACCGACGGCGAGTTGATCGTGGTCGGGGTGACGCCACCACCGGTGCCGGGGGGTGGGGCCGACCCGGCGGCCGGCGGGGCACCGGCCGCCGGCGGGCCGCTGAACCTCAACACCGCGACGCTGGCCCAGCTCGACGCGCTGCCCGGGGTGGGGCCGGTGCTCGCCCAGCGGATCCTCGCCTACCGGGATCAGCACGGCGGGTTCAAGGGCGTCGGTGACCTGCGCCAGGTCGACGGGATCGGTGACGCGCGCTACGAACAGCTCAAGGATCTGGTGACGGTGTGAGCGGCGCTCATCCCACGCCGTCGAGCCACCCGGGCCTCGCCCAGCCCCGGACCCCGCCGCCGGATCTCCGGCTCGCCGGGCTGGCCGTGGCCGCGTGGCTCACCGCGCTCACCGGCCTGCACGTCGGCGTCCGCCCGCTCCTGCTGGTGGGCGGGACAGCGGCCGTGCTGTCGGCGTTCAGCGCCCTGCACCTGCTCGGCCGACTCGGCCACCCCCGGGCTCCCGCCCGTCGGCACGGCTGGATCGCCGTCGCGGTCGGCCTCGGCGTGCTCTGTGGCGCGGCGGCAACCGCTGGCCGCCTGGCTGTCCGGGACGCGCCGCCGATCCACGTCCTGGCCGAGCAGCGCGCTCCGGTCACCGCCGAGCTTGTCGTCCGGGACGATCCGCGCCCGATCCGATCCGCCGGCCGTCCCGGCATGCTGCTGGTGTCGAGCGAGCTGATCCGGCTGACCGGTCCGAACGGCCAGCGGGTTCGGGCGTCGGCGTGGCTGCTGGTCCTGGCCACCGACCCGGGCTGGCGAGGTCTGCTGCCCGGTCAGCGCGTGACCGCCGAGGGTCGCCTCGGCCTTCCGCGCGGCGGCGACCTCACCGCGGCGGTGCTCGGCGCCACCGGGCCCCCCGAGCGTCATGGTGCGCCGTCCTGGGCGCAGCGCGCAGCCGGCACGCTGCGTGCCGGCCTGCAACGGGCCTGTGTGCCCCTCCCCGACGATCCGGGTGGCCTGCTGCCGGGGCTGGTGGTGGGGGACACGAGCCGCCTGCCGCCCGCCGTCGAGGAAGACTTCCGGGCGACCGGAATGACACACCTCAACGCTGTTTCGGGCAGCAACGTCGCGATCGTGTTGGGCGCGGTGCTGCTGTTGGCCCGCTGGGCGCGCGCCGGCCCGTGGCTCGCCGGCCTGCTCTGCGGGGTGGCGCTGGTGGGGTTCGTCATCCTGGTCCGCCCGTCGCCGAGCGTCGTCCGGGCCGCCACGATGGGGGCGATCGGGCTCGTCGCGCTGGCCGCCGGTCGACCGCGGGCCGCGCTGCCCGCACTGGCCGCCGCCGTCACGGTGCTGGTGCTGGTCGACCCCGAGCTGGCCGGTGACGCCGGGTTCGCGCTGTCCGTGCTGGCCACCGGGGGTCTGCTGCTGCTCGCGCCGCGCTGGCGGGACGGGCTGCGCCGCAGGGGTGTCCCGGCCGGACTGGCCGAGGCGTTGGCGGTGCCGGCGGCCGCCCAGGTGGCCTGCGGGCCGGTCGTCGCCGGCATCTCCGGCACGGTCAGCCTGGTGGCCGTGCCCGCCAACCTGCTGGCGGTGCCGGCCATCGCCCCCGCGACAGTGCTGGGCGTGACGGCCGCCGTGCTGTCGCCGGTCTGGCCCGCCGGGGCCGGGTTCGTCGCGTGGCTGGCGAGCTGGCCGGCCTGGTGGCTGGTCGTCATCGCCCGCCAGGGCGCCCGCCTCCCCGCCGGCACCCTGCCCTGGCCGGGCGGCGCGTGGGGCGCACTGCTGCTGGCCGGGCTGACCGTGGCGCTGCTGGTCGCCGCGCGTCGACCGCTGGTGCGCCGAGTGGTGGCGGTCGTCGCCGTCGCCGCGCTGCTCGGCGCCCTCGGCGTCCGGCTGATCGCCACCGGCTGGCCGCCGCCCGGTTGGGTGGTGGTGGCCTGTGCGGTGGGGCAGGGTGACGCCCTGGTGCTGCCCGTCGCCCCCGGCCGGGCGGTGGTGGTCGACGCCGGCCCGGAGCCGGGCGCGGTGGACGCGTGCCTGCGACGGCTCGGCATCCGGGAGGTGCCGCTGTTCGTGGTCAGCCACTTCCACGCCGACCACGTGGGCGGGGTGGCCGGCGTGTTCCGGGGCCGGCGGGTGAGCGCCGTGCTGACCCCGCCATCGACGGATCCGGCGAGCGGCCGGGACGCGGTCCGCGCGGCGGCGACGAGCGGACGGGCCACGCTGCTCGGCACCACCGCCGGGGCGCTGCATCGGGTCGGCGGTGTCGACCTGCTCGTGCTCGGTCCGCCGTACCCGCTGGCCGGCACCAGATCCGACCCGAACAACAATTCGTTGATGCTGCGCGCCACGGTCGCCGGCGTGCAGATCCTGCTGCCCGGCGACGCCGAGACCGAGGAGCAGCACGCCGTGCTGACCCGGACGGCGTCGGGACAGCTGAGGGCGGACGTGCTGAAGGTCGCCCACCACGGCTCGGCGTATCAGGACGACGGCTTCCTGGCCGCCGTACGGCCGGCCATCGCGTTGGTGCCGGTCGGCGCGGGCAACACCTACGGGCACCCGAGCCCGGCGCTTCTGGCCCGGCTCAGCAGGGGCGGCGCCCGGGTCCTGCGGACCGACACCGATGGTGACCTGGCAGCGATCCGGACCGGCCACGGACTGGCGGTGGCCCGCCGAGGGGTGCAACCCGGACGACCACCGTGAGAGTCGACCGCGGGGCGGCCCGGCTCTGCCGTCGCGGGAAAGGCGGCTCTGCCGTGGAAATTGCAGCGTTATGGAGGAAATGGTGACCGTATTGCGGATTAGATGACGAACCGAGATAAATGTCTGGATTTGCGCTTAGTGCGGGCTGCACCGACCGGTCGGCGAATGAGCAGGCCCGTACCCGCCATGGGCCGTGCGAATATGGGCGACGTGACCCCCGCCAGCCTCGCCCCCATTCTGCTCGTCCTCGGCGACGAGGAGCTGCTCGCCACGCGCGCCGTGACCGAAGCTGTCGAGCGGGTCCGCAGCGTCGAGACCGAGGCGGACGTTCGCGAGTACCAGGCAGGTGCGCTCACCGTCGGTGAGATCGCCGAGATGCTCAGCCCATCGCTGTTCGGTGGGCGGCGGCTGCTCATCCTGCGCTCCGGTCAGGACGCCCGCAAGGACCTGGTCGCCGCGCTGCTGGCGTACGCGAAGAATCCCGATCCGGACGTCCAGTTGCTGGTGCTGCACCTGGGCGGGGCCAAGGGCAAGGCGTTCGCCGACGGGCTGCGGTCGGCAGGCGCGACGGTGATCTCGGCGGCCAAGCTCAAGGGGCACCGCGAGCGGGTCGCCTTCGTCCGCGACGAGATCCGCCGGGCCGGCGGCAGGTGCACCGACGACGCCGCCGAGGCGCTGATCGCGGCGGTCGGCAACGACCTGCGCGAGCTGGCGGCCGCCTGCTCCCAGCTCATCGCCGACACCGACGGGCGGATCAGCGCCGAGACGGTGGCCCGCTACTACCGGGGCCGGGTCGAGGTGACCGGCTTCACGGTGGCGGATGCCACAATGGTCGGCGATGTGCCGGCCGCCCTGGAGGCGCTGCGCTGGGCCCTGCACGTCGGTGTCGACCCGGTGCCCATCGCCGACGCCCTGGCCGACGGGGTGCGTACGGTGGCCCGGGTGGCGTCGGCCGGGCGGGGCAACCCGTACCAGCTCGCCAGCAGTCTCGGAATGCCGGCCTGGAAGATCGAGCGGGCGCAGCGGCAGGGGCGCGGCTGGACGCCGGAGGGGCTGGTCCGGGCCATGCAGGTCGCCGCCGAGTGCAACGCGGCCGTCAAGGGCGGCTCGGACGACCGGGCGTACGCCCTGGAGCGCGCGGTCTTCTCGGTGGCGGCCGCCCGGCAGGGCAGCGGCCGGTGACGGGGCCGAACCGTATGGCGTGGGCCACCATGCCCGCCGACGAGGAGCGGTACCGGCCGCTCTACGCCCGGCTCCTCGGCCTGCGGTTCGTCAACCCCGGCGGGGTGCTCTGCTTCCTCTTCTTCGAAGGCGCCATCGCCCTGGCGGTGCTGCTCGCCCTCGCGGAGCTGGTGACCTGGTGGGCGGTGCTGGTGCTGCCCGTGGTGGTGGCGGCGATGGTCAAGCTCAACGACATGGTGGCCGCCGTGGTGGTCCGTTCCGCCGCGCTCGTGCCCGAGCAGGAGCGGGACCGTTTCCGTCGGCAGATGGAGCCGGTCGTCGGCCGGGCCCGGGTCTCGAACAGCGTGACCGGGGTGGTGGTCACGACCGACCCGGTGCGGCCCACCCGCCGCACCGACCCGCTGGACTGACCGCAGCCGCGACACGGGTACGCCGTCCGGCCCGCCGACGCCACGCCGGCACGTCGACCCGTCCGTAAACACACGGAAGCCCCGGACCGGGGGTCCGGGGCTTTCCGAATCAGTCTGACGGTGAGTCGTCAGGCAGAGAGTGCCACCACGCGCTTCGCGATCGCGGACTTGCGGTTCGCGGCCTGGTTGGAGTGGATCACGCCCTTGCTGACGGCCTTGTCCAGCTTGCGAGAGGCGTCCAGCATGAGGGCGGTGGCCTTCTCGACGTCACCGGCCTCGGCAGCCTCGTTGAACTTCCGGACGGCGGTCTTCAGCGACGACTTGACCGACTTGTTGCGCAGCCGGGCCTTCTCGTTCTGCCGGTTGCGCTTGATCTGGGACTTGATGTTCGCCACGCGACAGCCTCGTCTTGATAGCTCGGGTTGGTCAGCTTATGCGCGTGATGACGAACATGCGTCATCGCTGCGCGAAGAGCCAGGTTACCAGGTCGCCCGGGACGAGCCAAAACGGCTCGGTCATCGCGCGGCCCATCCCGGCCCGACGACCACCAGACTACGCCCCCGGCAGACCGGCCCCGCCTCCCCGGCAGGCCGGGGCCGTGTCACCGCCAGCCCTGTCGGCGGGCGAGCCAGTCGAGGGCCTGTTCGCCGCTCCACCGCTGGTGCGCCGACCGGTGCGGTGAGGCCGTCGCCGGTGTCGCGTCCGCCCCGGTGAGGTAGTAGCCGGCCAGCGCGGCCAGGGTGGCGTCCAGCGCGTCCGGGGGAGCGCCCGCCGACGCCGGGTGTCCGGCGAAGAGTCGGTCGGTGTCCAGGCCGCTGGCGTACGCGGTGAGCAGCAGGCTCACGAGGTCGAACCAGGCCGGCCCGGAACAGGCCCAGGTCCAGTCGCAGAACCAGGCCCGACCGTCACCGCCGATGAGCACGTTGTCCACCCGCAGGTCGCCGTGGATCATGCCGGTCGCGCCGTCCGCGTACCGGGGGAGGCGGGACTCCAGCGCCACCAGCTCGGGCAGTCGGCCCCGGGCGGCGGCGGGCAGCGCCGGGAGCGGCTCCCGGCCGGCGGCGACCTCCTCCCACCACAGGATGTCCGAGCGGGCCAGCTCGGCGAGATGTGGCAGGCCGAGCGCGGTCAGCCCGGCCGGCGGGGCGGCCAGGGCGGCGGCGACCTCGGCGTACGCGGCGAGCGTGGCGTCCAGCTCGGTCCGCGTCCAGGGCAGGCGCGGGGTGTGGCCGTCGACCGCGTCGGTGCAGAGCGCGAACCAGCCGGCCTCGTCCAGCGTCCACCGCAGGCGGGGCGCCGGCAGGCCGGCCGGCAGCCGGTCGAGGATCGCGGCCTCCCGCGCGTACCCCTGCACGAGGCGCGGTTGCTCGACGGCGGGTGCCGCCTTGACGAAGGCCCGACCACCGTCGGCGGTGTCGAGCACGGCGGCGAACCCCCGGGTGAAGCCGGCGGCGGCGACCCGGGCGGTGACCACCGGCGCGCCGAGGCGCCCGGCGATGGCGGCCCGCAGCGCCGCCGGCAGGGCCGGCCACGACGGGCGCAGCGCACCCGCGTGGTACGGCACCGGGGGCAGCGGCGGGGAGGACACCCCACCATGCTGCCCCGGGGTACGTGCGCGGCGCGCGGCGACACTGCCAGACTGCCAAGCCATGAGGACCGAGGACTTCTGGCAGCTGATCGACCAGGCCCGCGCCGGGGGCGGGGGAGAGCCCGGGCCGGTCGCCGCGCGGGCCGTCGCCCTGCTCGCCGAGCGCGACCCGGAGGACATCGTCGGGTACGCCCACCACCAGCGCAGGGTGCTGGCGGCCTCGCACAAGGCGGACCTGTGGGGCGCGGCGTACCTGATCAACGGCGGAGCCTCCGCGGACGGCTTCGAGCACTTCCGGGGCTGGCTGATGACCCAGGGGCGGGCGGTCTTCGCCCGCGCGGTCAGCGACCCCGACTCGCTGGCCGAACTGCCCCAGGTGCGGGCCGCCTCGCTCAGCGGAGAGGAGTTCTCCGCCGAGCAGATGCTCACGGTGCCCTGGGACGCGTACCGCAAGGCCACCGCGTCGGAGCTGCCGGAGGACCGCGAGCCGGTGCGTACGCCCGACCTCAACGACTTCTGGGACTTCGACGACGAGGAGGAGGCCCGCCGCCGCCTGCCCCGGCTGGCCGCGCTGTTCGTCGAGCCGCCCATGGAGTGAGAGGTCGCCGGGGCCGATCCGTCGCCCGCGCAGCGGGCGTACCCCGGCGGCGTGGGAACATGGAGGGGGTCGGCGGCGCGCCGGCCTGTTCACGTCAGCCGACCAGAACGGACCGCTGTGCCACCGAAGCTCGATCCCGGCGCGAACGCCCCTGGTGCCACCGACCCCGGTCGCATCCGGAACTTCGGCATTATCGCCCACATCGACCACGGGAAGTCGACCCTGGCCGACCGGATGTTGCAGCTCACCGGCGTGGTCGACCCCCGGCAGATGCGCGCGCAGTACCTGGACCGGATGGACATCGAGCGCGAGCGCGGCATCACCATCAAGAGCCAGGCCGTCCGGATGCCGTGGACCATCCGCGACGGCGAGCGGGCCGGTGAGCACGCGGTGCTCAACATGATCGACACCCCGGGGCACGTCGACTTCACCTACGAGGTGTCCCGGTCGCTGGCCGCCTGCGAGGGCGCCGTGCTGCTGGTCGACGCCGCGCAGGGCATCGAGGCGCAGACCCTGGCCAACCTCTACCTGGCGCTCGAGAACGACCTGCGCATCATCCCGGTGCTCAACAAGATCGACCTGCCGGCTGCCCAGCCGGAGAAGTACGCCGAGGAGTTGGCCCACCTCATCGGCGGGGACCCCGCCGACTGCATCCGGGTCTCCGGCAAGACCGGCGAGGGCGTGCCGTACCTGCTCGACGAGATCGTCCGGCAGTTCATCCCGCCGGTCGGCGACGCCGAGGCGCCCGCCCGGGCGATGATCTTCGACTCGGTGTACGACGTCTACCGCGGCGTCGTCACGTACGTCCGGGTCATCGACGGCCGGATCAGCGCCCGCGACCGGATCAAGATGATGTCCACCGGGGCGGTGCACGAGCTGCTGGAGATCGGCGTCATCTCACCGGAGATGGTGAAGGCCGAGGCGCTCGGCGTCGGCGAGGTCGGCTACCTGATCACCGGTGTGAAGGACGTCCGGCAGTCCCGGGTCGGTGACACGGTCACCATCAACGCCCGGCCGGCGGCCGAGGCGCTGGGTGGCTACAAGGACCCGAAGCCGATGGTCTACTCCGGCCTCTACCCGATCGACGGGTCCGACTACCCGAACCTGCGTGAGGCCCTGGACAAGCTCAAGCTCAACGACGCAGCCCTGGACTACGAGCCGGAGACCTCCGGCGCGCTCGGGTTCGGCTTCCGCTGCGGCTTCCTCGGCCTGCTCCACCTGGAGATCATCCGAGAGCGGCTGGAGCGCGAGTACAACCTCGACCTGATCTCCACCGCGCCCAACGTGGTGTACCGGGCGATCACCGACGACGGCGCCGAGATCGTCGTCACCAACCCCAGCGAGTACCCCACCGGCAAGATCGCCGAGGTGTACGAGCCGGTGGTGCGGGCCACCGTGCTGACGCCCAACGACTACGTGGGCGCGGTGATGGAGCTCTGCCAGGGCCGGCGCGGCAGCCTGCTCGGAATGGACTACCTCTCCGCCGACCGGGTGGAGCTGCGCTACACCCTGCCCCTCGCCGAGATCATCTACGACTTCTTCGACCAGTTGAAGAGCCGGACCAAGGGCTACGCCTCACTCGACTACGAGCCGTCCGGCGAGCAGGCGTCCGACCTGGTGAAGGTGGACATCCTGCTGCACGGCGAGCCGGTGGACGCGTTCAGCGCCATCGTGCACAAGGACAAGGCGTACAACTACGGCGTCACGATCGCCGCCAAGCTGCGCACCCTCATTCCGCGCCAGCAGTTCGAGGTGCCGATCCAGGCGGCCATCGGCAGCCGGGTCATCGCCCGGGAGACCATCCGCGCGATCCGCAAGGACGTCCTCGCCAAGTGCTACGGCGGTGACATCAGCCGTAAGCGCAAGCTGCTGGAGAAGCAGAAGGAAGGCAAGAAGCGGATGAAGATGGTCGGCCGCGTCGAGGTGCCGCAGGAAGCCTTCATCGCCGCCCTGTCCTCCGACTCCGGCGACGCCAAGGCCACCAAGAAGTAACCCCCCGGCCCGCCCCCTGCCTCCGGGCCCCCGGGGTCACCCGTGTTGATCAAGAGGTTTGCGTCAGTGGAGGCCCTGATCCTGACGCAAACCTCTTGATCACCGACGTGGGGCGAGGGTCTGGGCCTGGTCGGGTGCGGCTGAGGGAGAAAATTTTTGGCCGCGTGGGCGGGGTCGTCGCCCTGGGCAACATGTTGCCTGACCTGTGTGGACGCGCTCCCACCCCAATCGACGCAGCCGTCCGGCATCGACGCCGACAACTTCTCTGCGGTTGAGTCGGTTTGGTTTTTCGGTGGGTCGGGAACTTAGTCGTCACGACAGGAAGCACACATTGTGTGTCAGACATTCTTAGAAGGAGGGCGACCGTGGAGCTCACCGTGTGGGGCATCATCACTGCCATCGTTGTTGGTCTCATTGTCGGGGCGCTCGGCCGCCTGGTTGTCCCGGGCCGGCAGAACATGCCGATCTGGCTGCACATGCTCATCGGTATCGGCGCGGCCCTGCTGGGCACCGTGCTGGCGCGGGCCATCGGCATCGCGACCGAGACGAACGGCGTTGACTGGGGCGAGCTGCTGGTCCAGGTCGTGCTGGCCGCGATCGCGGTCGCACTGGTGGCCGGCGTGGGTGGCCGCCGCCGCGTCACCCGATGACACCAGCACACCCGTAACACCGCACCACTTCCGAGGGGCGCCCGGCCGACAGGTCGGGTGCCCCTCGGCGTTTCGCCGCCGCGCGGACCGGTTGGCCTCCGCAGTGATCGACTCCACTGCGCCGATGTGGCGGCATTCGGTTCGCCAGACACCGCCACATCGGTGCAGTGGAGTCGATCATGCTCCTGCACGGCCAGCGCACCCCGGCCAAGCCCAGTCGATCGCCGTGTCCCGGTCCGCGTCGCCCGAGTGGCCCGGTGGAACGTTCCGGTGTTGACCAAATCGTGATCGTCTGAGCCGTGAAGTCGGTTTGGTTTTTCGGTGGGTCGGGAACTTAGTCGTCACGACAGGAAGCACACATTGTGTGTCAGACATTCTTAGAAGGAGGGCGACCGTGGAGCTCACCGTGTGGGGCATCATCACTGCCATCGTTGTTGGTCTCATCGTCGGGGCGCTCGGCCGCCTGGTTGTCCCGGGCCGGCAGAACATGCCGATGTGGCTGCACCTGCTGATCGGTGTGGGCGCGGCTCTGCTGGGTACGGTGCTGGCGCGGGCGATGGGTATCGCGACCGAGACGGCCGGTATCGACTGGACGGAGCTGCTGGTGCAGGTCGTGGTGGCCGCGATCGCGGTCGCGCTGGTGGCCGGCGTGGGTCGCCGCCGCAGCGTCACCCGGTAACAACCTGGCATCACCGCACCACGGAAAAGAGCGCCCGACCACTGGTCGGGCGCTCTTTCGTGGTGAAGTGCCCGGATTCGGCCCGATGCCACGGGCCCGTCGGGTCGGTTCCCTGCGGTACGGTCGCGACGCTTCGGCCTGCCCGCCCACTGTCGTAAAGGATTTCTTCGTACTAAGGTGCGGCGGAGAAGGTAAGTTCCAGGCGGCGCGAGGGGAGAAGTGGCGTGAACAGGTGGAAGCGGCTGGCCCCGGTCACCGCCGTGGTGGCCTCGGCCGCGATGGTGCTGACCGGCTGCGGAGGCTCCGACGACAAGGCGGGCGACGACAGCAAGCTCACGGTCTGGATGATGGGCGAGGGCGGCGACGCGCAGAACAAGTTCCTCGACGGCGTCGAGGCGGAGTTCCGCCAGAAGCACCCCGACACCGATGTGGTCGTGCAGTACATCCCCTGGCTGGAGGCGCCCAAGAAGTTCCAGGCCGCGCTCGCCGGTGGTGAGGGACCGGACATCACCGAGCTGGGCAACACCGAGACCCAGGGCTGGGCCGCGCAGGAGGCGCTCGCCGACGTCAGCGGCCGGATGGGCGGCTGGGCCGACGGCAAGGACCTGCTGCCCGACCTGGTCCGCAACGCGCAGCTCGACGGCAAGCAGTACGGCGTCCCCTGGTACGCGGGCGTGCGGGCGATCTACTACCGCACCGACTGGTTCGCCGAGGCGGGCGTCCAGCCGCCGAAGACCTGGGACGACCTGGTCACGGTGGCCAAGACCGTGCAGGCGAAGAAGCCGGGCACCTACGGCATCGCGCTGCCGGGCAACTCCGAGCTGCCCTTCTACTCCTTCCTCTGGGGCGCTGGCGCGGAGATCGCGACCAACCAGGGCGGCGCCTGGAAGTCCGGCTACACGACGCCGGAGGCGCAGCGGGCCGTCAAGTACTGGACCGACCTCGTGACCGTCCACAAGGTGGCCCCGCCGGCCGCCGCCGGGTGGAACGAGATCGACGCGCGCACCCAGTTCGCCACCGGCAAGGCCGCCATGGCGTTCGCCGGTAGCTGGCAGCAGGCCGCCATCAAGAAGGACAACCCCGAGATCGAGAAGGTCTGGGGTACGTTCCCGATCCCCGGCCCGGACGGCAAGGCCGCGCCCGGCTTCGCGGGCGGTTCGGACGTGGCGATCTGGAAGGACAGCGAGCGCCAGGATCTGGCCTGGGACTACCTGACGGTGCTGCTGAACAAGAAGAACTCGCAGAGCTTCGCGAGCAGCCTCGGCTTCTTCCCGGTCTACCAGGATCTGGTCGCCGGTGACACGTACGCCAACGACAAGGTGATGGCGGCGTTCGCCACCACCATGCAGAACACCAAGCTCACGCCGCTCACCCCGAAGTGGGTGGAGGTCAGCCGGACGAAGACGGTGACCCAGGCGATGAACAGCTCGGTCATGAAGGGTCAGAAGACGGTCGAGAAGGCCACCGCCGACGCGGCCGCCGAGATGGAAGGCATCTTGAACAGCAAGTGAGCTTACTGACCAAGAGCGCCGAGACGTCCGCCGCGCGGGAGACCCCCGCGCGGCGGCGTCGCCCGGTGGACCGCCTGCCGTACCTGCTGCTCCTGCCCGCACTCGTCATCATCGGGGTGCTGCTGCTCTGGCCGCTCGGCCAGGTGGTGGCGATGTCCTTCTACCGGCTCAACAGCGTCCGGCAGTTGCGCGGCGACCGGGAGTGGCCGTGGGTGGGGCTCGGCAACTACACCGACATCCTCTCGGATCCGTTCTTCCTGACGGTGCTGCGCAACACGGTGCTGTTCGCCGCGGCGAACGTGCTGCTCACGATGGTGCTCGGCACCCTGGTCGGGCTGCTGCTCAACCGGCTCGGCCGCAAGATGGCCACCTTCGTCGCCAGTTGCGTGATGCTCGCCTGGGCCACCCCGGCGCTCACCGGCACGATCGTCTGGAAGTGGATCTTCGACGACACCAGCGGCCTGGTCACCTGGCTGTTCAACGCGCTGCCGGACGGGTTCTCCAACGCCGTGTTCGGCCGCAGCGACTGGACCGGCTACGGCTGGTTCAACTCGCCGCTGCTCTTCTTCGCCATCCTCACCCTGGTGGTCGTGTGGCACTCGTTCCCGTTCATCGCGGTGAGCGTGCTCGCCGGCCTGAAGAGCGTGCCGAGTGAGTTGCACGAGGCGGCCCGGGTGGACGGCGCCAGCCCGTGGCGGGTCTTCTGGAAGATCACGTTCCCGCTGCTGCGCCCGGTCTTCGGGATCCTGATCGTGCTCTCCACCATCTGGGACTTCAAGGTCTTCACCCAGCAGTTCGTCCTGGCCGGCGGCACCCAGGACCGGCCGACGTTCATGCTCTCCATCTACTCGTACGCCGAAGCCTTCTCTCCGCCACCGAAGTATGGCCTCGGCGCGGCCATCGCGGTGATCCTCACGTTGATCCTGCTCGTGGTGACCGGCTTCTACGTACGGATGGTGCTCAGGCAGGAGGACGAGTCGTGAAGAAGGTGGCCCTCAACGCCGCCGGGCTGCTGGTCGCGCTCTTCGCGGCGTTCCCGGTCTACTGGATGATCTCGACCTCGTTGAAGCCGAGCAGCGAGATCTTCTCGTCCACCCCGCAGCCGGTGCCGGCCCGCCCGACGCTGGCGCACTACCGGGAGATCCTGACCGGCAACCTGATCCCCGGCGTCAGCTTCCTGGACTTCTTCCTCAACAGCGCGATCGTCGCCGTCTCCACTGTGGTGCTCAGCGGCCTGGTCGCCCTGCTCGCCGCGACGGCGGTGGCCCGGTTCCGCTTCACGCTGCGGACCAGCTTCCTGATCATGCTGCTCGTGGTGCAGATGATCCCGCTGGAGGCGTTGGTCATCCCGCTGTTCCTGATGATCCAGCGGCTCGGGCTCTACAACACCCTGCCCAGCCTGATCCTCACGTACCTCGGCTTCTCGCTGCCGTTCGCGGTCTGGATGCTGCGCGGTTTCGTCGCCGCCGTGCCCAAGGAGCTGGAGGAGGCGGCGGCCATCGACGGCGCGAGCCGGGCCCAGACGTTCCGTCGGGTGCTGTTCCCGCTCGTCGCGCCCGGCCTGGTCGCCACCAGCATCTTCTCCTTCATCACCGCGTGGAACGAGCTGATCTTCGCGTTGACGTTCATCAACGACCAGGGTCGCTACACGCTGCCGGTGGCGATGACGTTCTTCTTCGGCCGCGACGACACCAACTGGGGTCCGGTCATGGCCGCCTCCACCCTGTTCACCCTGCCGGTCATCATCTTCTTCCTGCTGGTGCAGCGGCGGATGGTCTCCGGCCTGGTGGCCGGCGCCGTCAAGGGCTGACAGGTCGGACCCGACGACCGGCGGTCAGTCGGGGGGGTTGACGCAGCGTCAAGGTCAAGCCCGTACCGCGGATTCACCTAGGCTGTCCGTCATGACGGGCAGGGTGGCAGCGGTGAACCTCGGCATCGTGACCGAGGCGGCGTGGGCGGGCGACGCGAGCGGTCGCAGCGGCATCGACAAGCGACCGGTCGACGGGCCCGTGGCGGTGCTCACCGGTGGCCTGGCCGGTGACTTCATCGGCGAGCGGGCCGTGCACGGCGGGCCGGACAAGGCCGTCTACGCGTACGCCGAGGAGGACGCCGCGTGGTGGTCGGCCGAGATCGGCCGGTCGGTCCGCCCGGGCGGCTTCGGGGAGAACCTGACCACCTACGCCGTCGACGTGACCGGCGCGGTCATCGGCGAACAGTGGGCGGTGGGCACAGCGGTGCTCCAGGTGACGATGCCGCGTACTCCCTGCACGACGTTCGCGGGCTTCTGGGGTGTGCCCGACCTGATCCGGCGCTTCACCGTGCGGGCCTCCCCGGGGGCGTACCTGCGGGTGCTGCGCGAGGGCGAGGTGGGTGCCGGCGACCCGGTCGAGGTGGTGGAGCGGCCCGCGCACGGGGTGACCATCGGCGAGGTGTTCCGAGCGACCAGCCTGGAGCCGGAGCTGCTGCCCCGCCTGCTCGACGCGGACGACCTGCCGGAGCCGATCCGGGAGAAGGCCCGCCGCCGCCTGGCCTCGCGCGGCTGACCGCGCCGCCGCGAGGAACGCACGGCTGAGCGCGGTGCCGAGACGACACGCCAGCGTTGGGTAGCCGGCCGTCACGCTACCGACAGCGCGGCACCGGGTGGCCCGGAAGCGGATACGAGAACGGCCCCCCGCCGACGGTGGCGGGGGGCCGTTCGCAGACGCAGGTGATCAGCGCAGCCAGGGGATGTTGCGGTCCAGCAGCCCGCGCTCCTTGAGCTCCTTGCGCAGCGGGATCTCGTCGTCGACGTACCCGTCCCAGTTGATGCCCCAGTAGTTGGCGGTGTGGGTGCCCTCACCGATCAGCTGGCGCTGCACGGGGGTGCGGTTGCGGTACCACTCGCCGTTCAGGTCCGGGTGCAGCTCGTCGAGCGGCCGGATCCAGCGGTAGGTGTAGCCGACGAAGAGCATCTTGCGGGTGATGGTCGACAGGTTCGTCGAGCGGGAGTGCCACTGCCGACGGTCGAAGATGAACGCGTCGCCCGGGTTCGCGGTGATCTCCACCGTGCCCTCCGGGTCCGGGTTGTGCACGCTGAGGTCCTTGGGCCGGTCCAGCGAGTTCCACAGGTGGCTGCCCGGGATGACCTTGGTGGCGCCACGGCCGGTCTGCGACAGGTCGGACAGCACGTACGCGACCTTCAGCGAGAACATCGGCCGGGGCAGGTTCGGGTCCATCGTCTCCGGGTCGGAGTTCTGCCGGTACCCGTCCTGGTGCCAGCCCCAGTACGGCTTCTCCGGCTCGGCGGCCGGCGGGGTGACGTCCAGGTGGTTGTGGTGGGTGTAGATGTTCCAGCCGGCCAGCCCCCACATGTACGGGAAGGCGATCGGGTGGGTGAGCAGCTCGCCGAAGAGCTCGTCACGCTCCAGGAAGCCCAGCAGGTGCAGCGTGCCGTCCTTCTTGGTGTTGCCCTTGGCCTGCTCCTCCGCGTAGACGCGGTCGACAGCCGCCTCCAGCGCCGCCCGGTGGTCCTCCGTCAGGACGTTGCGCAGCAGGAGGAAGCCCTGCTCGTGGAACTCCTTGCGGTCAGTGTCGCTGATCGGTTCGTAGCCGGTCCGGTCGCCGTAATCGAACACCGCGTCGTACCCCTCCCCATGAGGTGAAACCATTTCTGGCACAGGCCGCCGATCGTAACGCGACTGTCCAGACATCGGGGAGGGCGTGCGGCGCGGGCGGACCCGGACCAGACCATGTGCAGCGGTACTGCTGCGGACAGTGAGATTTCTGTGGTGAATTGGGCATCATGTGGTGCAGTGCCCGATTGTGCGGTGACTGCCGGTTAAGAGATCCGGGTCGTCAGCCCTCGGCGAAGACCTCGGCCACCACCTGACCCGCGGGGCCCTGCTCGCCGGCGACCCGGCCCCAGGTGCCGTTGCGGGCGGTCCACTCCAGGTCGCCGAAGCGGACCCGCTTCACCCCGTGGTCCTGGGCGTGCGAGACCAGCCAGTGCGCGTACCGCCAACCGTCGCGCTGGTCGTCCGCCGTCACCGCCAGCCCGGTCTGGCTGGCCGGGCCGGCGCTCGACACGCCCCAGTCCAGCACCAGGTTGCGGGTCAGTTGGGCGGTCGCCGCCGCGCCGTGCATCACCGGGGTACGCCCCACCGTGCAGGCCACCGCGCCGGTGACGTCGCCGAGCAGGGCCTTGCTGAGCACCTCGGAGTCGTCGGCCCACTTCTCGTACGCCTCGGGGAACGCCGAGCGCTGCACCCGCTGGGCGGCATCGGTGACCCGCATCTTCTCCCAGCCGCGCACCTTCTTCAGCGCCGCGTAGAACCTGTTCGCCGCGTAGCGGGAGTCGCGGATCTGCGCCGACGTGCCCCAGCCCTGACTCGGGCGCTGCTGGAACAGGCCGACCGAGTCCCGGTCGCCGTCGGCGAGGTTGCGCAGCCCCGACTCCTGGTAGGCGGTGGCGAGCGCGATCACCACGGCCCGCTCCGGCATTCCGCGCTGGGCGCCGATCGCCGCGATGGTCGCCGCGTTGGCCATCTGCTCGACGTCCAGCGCGACCCGGCCGTCGGCCTGGACCGTGCAGGTGCGTCCCGCCCGCGGCAGTCGCAGTTGATCCCCGACCTGCCGGACGACGAGCCAGATCGCGATCACAGCGACGAGGATGAGCACCACTCCACCCGCCACGGCTGCCCGAGTTCGCACCCACACCCCCTGATCGACAGTTCGACAAGCGTACGTCCCCGGTGGCGTCGTCCGGGTCGTCCGACCGGTTCGGGGTCCGCGCTGCCGCCGCGTACCGATCGGGACGTTCCCGCTCCGGCGCCGAACTCACCTGCCGCGCCGACCGGGCTCTGGGTTGTCTGCCACGTCACCCGACCTGGACGCCGGGAAGCGATTGACCGGTCAAGGACTTGACCGATTGACACGTCCCGGCCCTACCCGGCAACGTTCAGCGGCGCGTCCCGCCCCTACCCGGCATGATCAGCGGAACCACCGTCCAGAGCGGCCACCCATCGAGCCAATCTCTTTTCCCGGAAGGCCAGGACCCCCTCGCGCCCCTCGTCGGAGAGGAAGTAACCGGTCGAGAGGGCGGACAGCCGCGCCAGGTCAGCCCGCAGCTCGGTGGTGCCCGGTCGGCGCAGCAGCTCCTTCGCGCCGGCCAGCGCGCCGGGCGCGCCGCGCACCAGCGAGTCGCAGTAGCGCCGTACCGCGTCGTCCAGCCCGTCCGCCGGCACGGCGGCCGTGACCAGGCCGATCTCGGCCGCCCGTCGGCCGTCGAAGGTGTCGCCGGTCAGGTACAGCTCGGCGGCGGCACGCGGGTGCAGGCGGGGCAGCACGGTTGCCGAGATCACCGCCGGGATCACCCCGATCCGCACCTCGGTGAAGGCGAACGTCGCCTCGTCGGCGCAGACCGCCAGGTCGGCGGCCGCGATCAGGCCCAGCCCGCCGGCCCGAGCCGGCCCGGCGACCCGCGCGAGCACCGGCTTCGGGCAGTCCCAGAGCGCCGCCAGCACGTCCCCCAGCATCCCGGCCGGCACCGTGCCGCTGGCGTACGCCGCGGCGGTCTCCTTCAGGTCCGCGCCCGCGCAGAAGACCGGGCCCGTGTGGTCCAGCACGATCACCCGGACCGCGTCGTCGGCCGCCGCGTCGGCCAGTCCGGCCAGCAACTGGGTCATCAGGGCGGTGGAGAGCGCATTGCGGTTGTGTGGGCTGTCCAGGGTGAGGGTGGTCACCCCACGGGCCGTGGCGACCCGCACGAGGACGTCGGGAGAGGTCATGCGGGGCACACTAGTGGCCATGCCCGGCGTCCTTCCAGATGGTGAGACCGTCCCCGTCGACGGATCGCTGCCCGCCACCGCCACCTCGGCGGTCGGCGCGCGCGGCTTCGGCGTGTACGTCCACGTGCCGTTCTGCGCCAGTCGCTGCGGCTACTGCGACTTCAACACCTACACGGCCGCCGAGCTGGGCGGGGGCGCCAGCCGCGAGGCGTACGCCGACACCGTGCTGGCCGAGCTGTCGCTCGCCGCCCGGGTGCTCGGCGACAGTCCGCCGCCCCGGGTCGACACGGTCTTCGTCGGCGGCGGCACCCCGACCCTGCTCCCCGCCGACGACCTGGCCCGCATCCTCGACGGCATCGACCGCACCTGGGGGCTCGCCGCCGACGTCGAGGTGACCACCGAGGCCAACCCGGAGTCGGTCACCCCGGAGTCGTTGCGGCGGCTGCGGGCGGCCGGCTACACCCGGATCTCGCTGGGCATGCAGTCCGCTTCCCCGGGGGTGCTGGCGATCCTGGACCGCAAACACAGCGCCGGTCGGGCCACCGCCGCCGCCCTGGAGGCACGCGACGCCGGGTTCGAGCACGTCAACCTGGACCTGATCTACGGCACGCCGGGGGAGCGGGCCGAGGACTTCGCCGCCACGCTGGAGCAGGTCGTCGCCGCCGGGGTCGATCACGTCAGCGCGTACGCCCTCATCGTCGAGGACGGCACCCGGCTCGCCGCCCGGATGCGGCGCGGCGAGCTGGCGTACCCCAGTGACGACGTCGCCGCGGACCGCTACCTGGCCGCGGAGGCCGCCCTCGACGCGGCCGGCCTGTCCTGGTACGAGGTGTCCAACTGGGCGCGCACCGACGCGGCCCGGTGCCGGCACAACCTGCTCTACTGGACCGGCGCGGACTGGTGGGGGCTCGGCCCGGGGGCGCACAGCCACGTCGGCGGGGTGCGCTGGTGGAACGTGAAGCACCCCACGACGTACGCCCAGCGGCTGGCCTCCGGCGCGTCACCCGGCCTGGCCCGCGAGGTGCTCACCGTCGACGAGGCCCACATGGAGGACGTGATGCTCCGGCTGCGGCTCGCCGGCGGGCTGCCGCTGGCGGTGCTCGACGCGGCCGGCCGGGCCGGCGCCGAGCGGGCCCTCGCCGACGGCCTGCTGGCCGCCGGGGACTACGCCGCCGGCCGAGCGGTGCTCACCCTGCGCGGCCGGCTGCTCGCCGACGCGGTCGTCCGCGACCTGCTGCCCTGACCCGGACGCGCCGCCCCGGCCGGCCGTGCGACCGACCGTCGACGGTCAGCCCTCGCCCCGGCCGGCCGTGCGGGCGGTGCGCCGGACCGGCCGGGGGAGCGGCCGGCCCGGATCACTTGACGAGGTTGGCCGAGAGTGGGTAGCGGTAGAGGCTGCCCTCGTTGGCCTTGATGCCGGCGAGGATGCCGAACACGGCACCGAGGATGATGGCCGCCCCGACGCCGATGAAGCCGATCAGGATGCACGAGAGCACCCAGCCGACCAGGCCGACGATCGACCAGATGAGCTGGAAGTTGAGCGCGGCGACGGCGTGCGCCCGGACCGTCGGGGACTGGCTGCCCCGGGCCAGCATCGCCACCAGCGGGGCGACCCAGCCGAGCACGCCCCCACTGATGATCATGCCGGCCGCGCCGCCGAAGTGCGCGACCAGCGCCCAGGTCTTGTCCTCGTTGTTGGCGTAGCCGCCGCCGGGGCCGCCGAAGGCGCCGCCGGTCGGATACCCGCCAGTCGGGCCGCCCGGGGGGTAACCGCCCGGCGGGGGGTAACCACCTGGCGGAGGGTAGCCGCCCGACGGCGGTTGGTCACCGGTGGGCGGCGGATAGCCACCGGCCGGGGGATAGCCGGCCGGGTCGGGTGCCCCGGACAGTGGTGCGGTGGGCGGCTCGGCCGCGGAAGGCGAGCCCGGGAGAGTCGGCTCCGGCGGGTAACTGCCGGGGTCTCCCGCGCCGGGAGGGCGAGGTGGTTCAGTCATGACTGTCACGGTAGGTGTCGGCGGCAACGTCGCACCAGAGCGATACCGCCCGGCCGCGCGGGCCGATCGGCCCGCGCAAGGTGGCGCGGGCCGCACCCACGGCCTGTCGTTGATCATCGCGTCGGCGGGGGTGCCGACGTAGACTGGCACTCGTTACAGTCGAGTGCCAGGACGGGGGGGGGGCCCCCGGGGGGGGGCCGCCCCCGGGGGGCGGGCGGGGGGGGGGCTGGGGGGGGTCGCCCCCCACCTCCCCCGGCTCCCCCCCAACCACGAGGTC
>NZ_JBEXHY010000038.1:0-50629 GCF_040608295.1 Micromonospora sp. NPDC005197
TTTTTTATAAACCCCGGAGTCTTCCTCCAAACCCGCTTCAAGTTGTGGTTTTCGGGGGAAGCCCGCCCCGCGCAGGGATCAAGCCTGACCGCCCGGAGCGGGGCGGGCTGCCCCGGAAACCCCCAACCGCAACCAAAGATCAGACGTGACGCCGCGACTGCACGATCCGGAACCGGTTGGCCACGTACGCCCCGTCCGTCAGCGCCGAGTTGGCCGCCGCGTTCGCCCCACTGCCGTGGAAGTCGGAGAACGCCGCCGACTGGTTGACGAAGACCCCGCCGGTGAGGTTGCAGGACAGGTGCACCCCGACCTCGACCGCCACCGCCTCGGTGGCGTCCAGCACCGCCTCGTCGGTGGAGTAGACCGCCGCCGTGAGCGCGCCCTTCTCCCCGACCGTCCGGCGCAGCAGTTCCAGGCTGTGGGCTGTGGAGTCGGTGGCGATGGCGAACGAGATCGGCCCGAACCACTCCCGGCCGTACGTCTCGGCGTCGTCCGCGCCCAGCTTCACGATGGTCGGGGTACGCACCACCGCGTCGGCGTACGCCGGGTGGGCCACGGCCCGTGACTCCAGGACCGGCTCACCCACCTTGGTGACCTCGGCCAGCCGCTCCAGCACGCCGTCGTTGACGATGGCGCCGGTCAGCTCGACGCCCCGGGCCGGGTCGGCGGTCAGCTTGCCGACCGCCGCGGCGATCCCGCCGGCCACCTCGTCGAAGCTCTTGTGGCCCTGGTCGGTCTCGATGCCACCGGCGGGGATGAGGATGTTCTGCGAGGTGGTGCACATCTGCCCGCTGTAGAGGGTCAGCGTGAAGCCGAGGTTGCGGCACATGCCGGCGAAGTCGTCGGTGGAGTCGATGACCACCGTGTTCAGCCCGGCCTTCTCGGTGTAGACCGACGCCTGCCGGGCGTGCGTCTCCAGCCAGTCGCCGTACTCGGTGGAGCCGGTGAAGTCGACGATCTTGACGGACCGGTGCAGGGCCAGGTCGCTGGCGAGCTTTTCACCGGGCGCCTCGGCCGCCAGCATGATCAGGTTCGGGTCGAAGCCGGCCTCGGCGAGCACCTCCCGGGCGTACTTCACCGTGACGGCCAGCGGCAGCACCGCGCGCGGGTGCGGCTTGACGATCACCGGGTTGCCGGTGACCAGCGAGGCGAACAGCCCGGGGTACGAGTTCCAGGTCGGGAAGGTGTTGCAGCCGATCACCAGCGCCACCCCACGCGGGACCACGTGGAAGGTCTTGGTCATCCGCAGCGGGTCGCCCTTGCCGGCGGCCTTCTCCCAGCCGGCCGTGCCGGGGTGCCGGGTCATCTCGGCGTACGCGTACGCCAGCGCCTCCAGCGCCCGGTCCAGCGCGTGCGCGCCGCCGGCCTGGAAGGCCATCACGAACGCCTGCCCGCTGGTGAACTGCACCGCGTTGGCCAGCTCGAAGATGTGCTTGTGCAGCCGGTCCAGGATCTCCAGGCAGACGCCCACGCGGGCCTGCGGGCCGGCGTCGCGCCAGACCGGGAGCGCGGCGGAGGCGGCGGCGATCAGCTCGTCGGTGCCGGCGTGCGGGTAACGCACCGCCAGCTCGACCCCGAACGGGCTCGTCTCGGTGGCGATCCGCTCGCCGGCGCCCGGCTGGTCGAGCGGAAAATCACCGCCGAGGTACGCCTCGAAGGCGGCCTTGCCGTCGGCGGCGGCGGTTTCGCCGTACACGCGGGGGCTGGGGGACTCGGGATAGGCGGACCAGTAGCCCCGCTCCGTGATCGCGGTCAGCGCTCGGTTGAGGGTGTCGGCGTGCCTGTCGTACAGGGGATGCGGGGTCTCCGTCATGCCAGCCATCATGCAACAGCCAGGTCCGCGAGCAGTAGGGGCGGATGCCAGACAGAGGTTCATGCCTGAGCCAGGTCCGCGAGCAGTAGCGCCGATACCCGTCAGAGGGTGAGCTGCCAGTTGTTCCAGGCGTCCACCGGGCGGAAGCCAAGCTGCTCGTTGATGGCCACCATGTAGCTGTTGCTGGCCGCGTTCCAGGTGTCGATGACGCGTACCGCCGGCTCGTGGGTGAGCAGGTGGTGCAGGTTCTCCGCCTTGGCGATCAGGCCCAGGCGGTGCCCACGGTGGGCCGGGTCGACGATGGTGATCTGCTGGAAGGCGTGCCAGTCGGCGGAGGCGCCCACGTCGAGCAGGGTCCAGGCGACCAGCCGACCGGACGTTTCGTGCCGCATCCCGAGGTGGTAGCGCCGCCGGCCCCGGGCGTCCAACGCGCGCTCGTTGCCCCGGATGCGCTCGGCGTCCACCTGCTCCGGTTCCCACTGCACGTCACCCATCGGCGCGTCCATCAACAGCCGGCTGTCCAGGTAGGCGATGTCCGCCACGTACTCCTGCGGCGTGGTGCCCTGCCAGCAGACCGACCCGTAGCCCTCGGCCCGCGGCTTGGCCTCGGCGAGCGCCGCCCGCAGGGCGACCCGGTCGATGTCGGCGATCTCCAGCCGGCGTCGCACCTCGGCCAGGGCGGACTGCGCGCCGGTCGAGGCGGCGAACGCGTCGCCCGCCCCGGAACGGGCCGCACCGCCGGGCAGCGCGCGGACGGTCATCGCGACCACCCGCTTGCGGCCGTGCTGGCGCAGCAGACGCACCCCGTACTCGTGCAGTGCCCGGCCGACGCCGCGCCGCCGCAGCTCGGGACGCACCGTCAGCTCGGCGGTGGCGTTGTCGGTGTTGTCGAGCTGCGGCAGGTCGAGCTGGAGGTACCCGGCCGGCACACCGTCCAGCCGGGCCAGCGCCCAGAGCGATCGGGTGCCGGGTGCCGGCGTGTGGAACAGCGCGTCGAAGCGACGCCAGCAGAAGGGCGGGAAGTCCGGAAGGTCGACCTCGTTGGCCGCCACCCCGACCCGGTACGCCTCGTCGACCGCGGCCCGGTCGGCGCCGTCGAACGACGTGATGGTGATGCTCATGCCGGGGAGCCTGACAGGCGGAAAAGCGATGGGGCCAGCGAATTATTCGCTGGCCCCATCGGACGTGGTCGGGAGGGACACTCGCACAACGCCTCCGGCGTTGGGTCGCAAGAACTTCAAAAGTCTCCGGCGAAATGCCCTCCCGCACGGAGCATCTTGCGCCGTCCGGTTCCTGCCGTCAAGTCCAGACCGGCGGGTTTTCCATACTCACAGCTAAAACCCAGTTACTGGCCGGTGGGCCCGGCGCGGCCCCAGAGTCAGCCGAGGAGGCCGGCGTCGCGGGCGGCGCGAAGGCTGGGCTTGATGTGGTGGGTCGGGCCGACCTGACTGGCCACCGCGTCGATGGTCTTCAGGCCCTCGCCGGTGTTGAACACGACCGTCTCGGCCGTCGGGTCGAGCCGCCCGGACTCGATCAGCTTGCGCAGCACCGCCGCGGTCACCCCGCCCGCCGTCTCGGCGAAGACGCCTGTGGTGCGTGCGAGCTGGCGGATGCCGGCGCGGATCTCGTCGTCGTCGGCGTACTCCATCCAACCGCCGGTGCGGCGGACCGCCTCCAGGGCGTAGAGGCCGGCGGCCGGGTCGCCGATGTTGAGCGACTTGGCGATGCCGGTGGGCTTGACCGGGGTGATCGTGTCCGTGTCGGCGTGCAGCGCGGCGGCGATCGGGTTGCAGCCGGCCGACTGGGCCCCGAAGACCTTCCAGCCGCCGGCCGGCGCCTCGACCAGGCCGATCTCGACCAGCTCGGAGAACGCCTTGTCAATCTTGGTGAGCAGCTCACCGCTGGCCATCGGGATGACCACCTGGGCCGGGATACGCCAGCCGAGCTGCTCGGCCACCTCGTAGCCGAGGGTCTTGGAGCCCTCCGCGTAGTACGGCCGGACGTTCACGTTGACGAACGCCGTGTCCTCGAATTCGTCGGTCTCCACAAGCTCACCGCAGAGCCGGTTGACGTCGTCGTACGACCCGTCGATGGCGACCAGTTCGCCGCCGTACACGGCGGTGGTGATGACCTTGCCCTGCTCCAGGTCACTGGGGATGAAGACCACCGAGGGCACACCGGCGCGGGCGGCGTGCGCGGCCACCGAGTTGGCCAGGTTGCCGGTCGACGCGCAGGCGAACCGGGTGAAGCCGAGTGCCTTCGCGGCGGTCAGCGCCACCGAGACGACCCGGTCCTTGAACGAGTGGGTCGGGTTGGCGCTGTCGTCCTTGACCCACAGCGGTGCGGTGATGCCCAGCTCGGCGGCAAGGTGCGGGGCCGCCACCAGCGGGGTCAGCCCCGGGTCGAGGGTGACCCGGGTGGCCGGGTCCTGGCCGGCGGGCAGCAGCGCGGCGTACCGCCAGATGTTCTTCGGGCCCGCCTCGATCTGCTCCCGGGTGACCGTGGCCAGGGCCGCGAGGTCGTAGTCCACTTCCAGGGGGCCGAAACACTCGTAGCAGGCGTGCTGGGCGGCGAGCGGGTAGCGGGCCGAACAGGCGCGACAGACCAGGGCGCGGGCGGGGCTGGCGGAGGTGTCGATGCCGGGGGCGGCGAGCGTCGACGTCATGTCGAGAGTCCTCTCATCTTTCCCCGCATCGCACGGTGCGGCGGGGACGGAATTGGCACCTGCCCCGCGGGTCGCTCAGCGGTGAGCGCGCGGGGTGGTTGCCGGGGCGTCGTCGGGCCGTATCCCTCAGCCCCTCTGGATGAGGTATGCAGTTGTGCCGTCGAGTCTAGGCAACGTTGCCTGTCGCCTCCACCGGGTATCCCAGGGAGTGGGTCAGCGAGCGGCCACCGCCACCGGGTCGACCACCGCGGCCGGGTCGGTGACCGCGGTGGGTCGCGGCAGGGACGACGACCGGGTCCGTGCCCTGGTGGCGAGGTTCGCGGCGACCAGGGCGGCGATGGTGATCGCGGCGCCGACCAGCTCGATCGCCTCCGGCCGGTAGCCGCGGACGATCTGCACGACGAAGGTGGTCACCGGGACCAGGTTCATGAACAGGGCGGCGTTGGCGGCGCCCAGCCGCTGCACGCCGGTGTTCCACGCCAGCACCGCGACGACGGCGGCGACGATCACGGCGTACGCCAACTGTGGGGTGATCGCCACGAGGTCGGCGGCGGCCGGCGCGTGCTGCCACCCGACGGCGTCGGCGCCGATGCTCGCGGCCAGCATGGCGGCCGTGCCGGCGAGCGCGGTCAGCGTGGTGAAGCGCAGCGGCGACCAGGCGCCGAACCGGCTGGCGCCGTGGGTGTAGATGCCCCAGCCGAGCACCGCGCCGATCATCATGAGCCCGCCGAGACCGAACTGGCCGAACCCGACAAGGCTCCCGCGGGTGATCACCAGGCCGACTCCGAGGAGCGCCACCAGGGAGAGTGCCAGCAGGAGCGGCTTCGGTCGTACGCCGTCCCGGGCCCACCGGACCAGCTGGGTGATGACCGGCGTGGTGGCCACGAAGAGGGAGATCTGCTGCGGGGCGGCGTGTTCGAGCGCCAGGTTGGTGAGCAGGTTGAAGCCGGCGAAGCCGACGACGCCGAGCACCACCACCTCGACTCCCCGACCGCCGAGCCGCAGCGCCGCGGGGCCCTCGCGGAACAGCAGGATGGCGACCAGGATGACTGTGGCGAACAGGTAGCGGGCGGTGGTCAGGTTGAGCGGATCGACCCGGCTCAGCGCGCTGGCCAGGATCGGGAACATCGCGCCCCAGGCGAGCACGGCGAGCAGCGGATAGGCGGCGGCGCGGGATCGCATCGGCAGCTCCCTTGTTCGAGTATTTTCGAACCAACGACACCGACCATAGGGTGTTGTTCGAGAGTTGTCGAACAAGGGTTACACTGGTCACATGGAGCCGCACGAACCCGACCTGACCGCCGTACCGGTCACCGCCGTGCTGGCCGCACTCGCCGACGACGTGCGGCTACAGATCGTGCGGGCGCTCGCCGAGGGTGGCGAGGCCGCGTGCGGCAGCTTCGACTTCGGCGTCTCGAAGGCGACCCGCAGTCACCACCTCAAGGTGCTGCGCGAGGCCGGCCTGACCCGGACCCGTGCCGCCGGCACGAGCCGCCTGGTCCGACTGCGCCGCGACGAGGTGGACAAGCTCTACCCCGGCCTGCTGGACGCGGTCCTCGCGCCTCGCCCTCCGGCCTGACCCCTTTACGCACGCGTCGCCGAAGCCGACTCGCCGAGGCTCCGGCGACGCAGTGCGCGGGTGCGGTCAGGCGTTCACCGGGCTGGGGTCCGCCATCGATGGCGTCGGGGCGTCGGCGCGTCGCCGGAAGAGCAACGCGTCGAGTGCCCAGGGCCCGGAGCCGAGCGTGGCGACCAGCAGGAACGACCAGCAGAAGAGGGCTGCCAGCTCACCGCCGTTGCGCAGCGGCAGCAGACCGTCCGGCTGGTGCACGACGAAGTAGGCGTACGCCATCGAGCCGGACGCGAGAAGCGCGGCGGGTCGGGTGAAGAGCCCGACCAGCACCAGCGCGCCGCAGATGAGCTGAATCAGGGCGGCCCACCAGCCCGGCCAGGTGCCGAGCGGTACCGCCTTGCCGGTCATCGGGTTGCCGCCGAACAACCCGAAGACCGAGGAGAGGCCGTGCAGCGTGAACAGCAGTCCGATCACGATGCGGAACAGGGACAGGGTCGGCCCGCCGAGCCGAGAGACGTTCATGGAGACCTCCATCGAAGGGAACAGATCTCTTCCATGGTGGGACCTCAAGGTATCGATGTTAATAAATTCCTTGCTAGTGGGAAGGTCCTCGGCGGAAGCACCTGGAGCCCGAGGGTCGGAGTGGGGCTTTACCTACATGCCCCAAACCTGCCAACCATCGGCGCACTGGGAGCGCTCCCGAGCCCTCAACGTACAGCCTGACCAGATATCCGTGCACCCTGTCGAGCTGCCCCAGCGTGGAGCAGGCGGCTGCTATCGGTCCGGCGAAATGTCAAGTTGCCGACTCGACCCGATAGGCGGGACTGCGGCAGCTCGCAAATGTCGGATAGTGTCCGGTCCGACACGGGGCGCGAGATCGCTTCGCATCGAAGGTCGAGGGCGTGCATGGCGAGCATCGAGGAAGTCAAGGCGGCGCTTGCACAGGCCGCCGAGCAGGGCAACGTCACCCAGCAGCAGATCCGCGCCGCAGTCGAGGCCACCGAGCAGACCTTGGCGCGGCTGCGGGCTGTGGCCGCCGGCACCGGACACCCCGCGCTAGCCGAGGCGATCGCCCGAGCCGAGCAGAGCAAGCAACGCCTCGTGGAGGCGATGACGCTGCTTCAGGGCAGCTCGCAGGCCGCCCGAAACTACATGGGCGTCCTCGGCTAACGGGCTTGGTTGCGCTTCGGCTACTGCTTGACTATAGGGAGAAGGCGTGAGTCGACAGACGTCCCGGCTGATGACGGCGGACAACCTCGGCGCACTGCTGTCGCCCCTTGCCGCCGCGACGACCGTTGGCCGAATCACCTGGACGACGAAGAGTCACGCGACCCGCGCGGGGATCATCCGGGTCGACACCTCGATCGCCGCTCTGGCCCCCTGTCGGCTCAGAATGCTAGTGAACTACCTGAAGCCGAGCGAGCCGCAGGTCCAGTACCTCGCCGGTGACGGCCGGACGGCATTCTCGGCTCGCCGGCTCTGCGTCAACACCCCGCACCGCCCGTTCGCCGGCACCCACAAGCATCGGGTTGAACCGGGCGGCGGTGAGGAGGGCGCCTACGAGCCCGACGACATCCCCGTCGTTCCGCTGCAACCACGGGTGTCACCCGGCACGTACCGTGCGATCCTGGAATCATTCGCTGCGGAATGCTTCGTCGCAATCGGGGCCGACTTTGCCTGGTCAGAGCCGTGGGAGGGATGATCGTGGACGCTAGGACGGTCATCGGCGCGGTGTTGCGAGCCACCAATGACAACACGGTCGCCCATCCGTACGGCGATGGACTGCTGGTCGACCTGCCCCTGTCCTACTGTGACGGCGATGGCGTACGGGTCCTGGTCGAGCCGATGGGCACCGGTTTCCGGGTGAGCGACCGGGCCACTGCGGCCACCATGCTGGCGATGGCCGGGGTGAACATCTCCGCCGGCCGCGCGGCCGAGGCATTCGCCGAGATCACCCGCGGCAGCGGCCTGAACGGCGTCAACGCTGTGCCGGGTGAGCTGGCCACCTTCGGAGCTGCCGATGATGTGGGCCGACTGATCCTCAACGTGGCGCAGGCGTCACTACGTGCCGATCAACTGCGGTGGCTCGCTCCCCGTCAGGCCGGCATGCGCTTCGTCGACCGGGTCACCGATCGGGTCATGCACTGGGCGGGCCGCACTCGCAACCTCCAGCGTGACGCTCCGATCCCGCTTGGTTCCGGACGCAGTCGCCAGGTGACCGTCCGAGTAGCTAACGACGGCAAGGCGGCATACGTGCAGGCGCTCAGTCTGCGGGACCCCGACCAGGCTGCCGAGCACTGCTACCACGTCTTCGGTCTGTCGACGATTGCCAAGGAAAGCAGGATCGCCGCCCTCGCCGGCTCTAAACGAGACTGGCCAGCGGCCATCGTCGCCGAGTTGCAGACGGTCAGCGATGTGGAGTTCTTCGACGACCCGTTCAGCCTTGAGCGGCAACTCGACAAAGTCGTTCCGCCCCCACAGCCCGCTCTGCGGGGCTGACTGCTACTGCGTCCTCAG
This sequence comes from Micromonospora sp. NPDC005197, assembly GCF_040608295.1. NCBI lineage: Bacteria > Bacillati > Actinomycetota > Actinomycetes > Micromonosporales > Micromonosporaceae > Micromonospora > Micromonospora sp. NPDC005197. The sequence goes on from NZ_JBEXHY010000038.1 coordinate 8,569, forward strand.
TCCCGTGACGCGAGTTGAGCTGCCTCTGAAAGCAGCGCCTCTAGCTCGGCGTCGGCAAGATCTTCTTCAGTGAAGATCTTCTGGACCGTCGCCGCCTGGATCCGTCCGATCATTTCGGGGCTGACCGTGTAGTCAAGCGAGGGGTCGATGGTTGCCAGGATCAACGACTCGGCGTCGTCGGGTCGGATCTCAGGGCCGCCCTCGTATTGGGCCCGCAGGTCTGCGACAAACTTGATCACTCCGGCCCGGTCTGCGGTCTCGCCAAATCGTCGATCGACCGCCACAAAGAACAGAGCGGCAAGGAACCTGGGGAAGCCGTCCCAGCCCTCGGCATCGAGCCGGGTGCCGACGGACTCGTTAGCAGCGTAGTCGCCCTGAATCATCGTCCGGACGTAATCGATCAGGTCAGGCTTGATCATCGCTGTCCCGTCTCCTCGCTCGTCGAGTGCGGCCATAGTTCCACATCGCCTTGGCGATCACCGCCACGGCACCGGCCGCCATCACCAGCGCCGTCACGGGGTTGTCGATTTGGGGAGACGCTTGAGCTGGTCCGGGCGAGGCCGTGCCAGTGCTCGATCCGCCGCCATTGTCCTGCCTCAGGAACTTGTAGAACTGCTTTGCGCCACTCTCACTCTTCTTCAAAGCGTCTTCGCTGTCGTCCGCCTTCTGGACCTGCCGTCGCCACAGCGTGTCGGCTTTGCTGCCGCGGGCTTCGGCCTCGGTGACCAGACGCTCGCCGGAGGGCGTGGAGGCGTCGACGGACGGGTCGACTGGTGCGGCCCCGGGGGCGATGACGTTTACGTAGGCGGTGATGTGCCGGGCGGCATCGGCCAGCAGCCGCGCGTAGCGACCGGCTTTGTCCCTGGCGACCTCGGCATCTGCGGCAGCAGCCGCCAGCCGTTGATTGGTGCCACCTCGGCGAGCCTCGGCTAAATGCGCGAGCGCTTGTTCGGCGTCCGCCCGCGCACGCGACGCTGTCACCGCAGCGCTGTCGAGGCTTGCTCGTATCGCCACGAGCTGCGCGACCACCTCGCCTATGCTGGTCATCCGAGCTGCGAGCGGTAGTCGCCTACTTTCTCGGCAACGGCATCGAAGCGGCGGCGAGTCGGTTCTACCTCAGCCTGGGCGGAACGGAGCGCACTGTGGGTGCGGGTCACCTCGGCATGCTGACTGCCTCGGAGGACTCGGGCCGCCTCACTGGTCGCTGATTCGGCCTCAGCAATCGCCCGATCGAGGGTTCGGCGTCCTTGGCGGGCCGACTCGATGGCAGCACCAAGGGTTGCTTTCAGCTCGGCAATGCTCATCGGGCAACCCGTCCTCGGTTGAAGTACACCTGGTGACGGTATCGAGTATCGACACGTATCGCAGTCCCGAGCTGAGGGCTAGTCAGCCACGAAGACGCCCAGCCCTTGGTGGCCGTACAAACTCACCGGTCTCGATCAGGATCGTGATGGCTTGCCGGACAGTGGACTGGCTGCCGACGTTGTACAGGTCCGCCAACTCCTTGGTCGAGGGCAGTTTGTGCCCAGGCGGCCACTTGCCGTCGGCGATACGCCTCCTGATGTCGGCGATGATCCGCCGGTAGTGCGGCTCGAACTTCCGTGGTGAGGGCATGCGAGGTACTCCTGGCTAGGCATCCCAACGTCGAAGGACAAGCTCAAGGCTCACCTGCGCACGATCCGGCCGTCACGACGTGCCAGGGTTCTGCTCCTTGACGAACACCCCGCGCCCTGGCGCGCCGACCACGACGCCACGGTCACGCAGGAGCGCCACAGCGCGCGCAGCGGTCGAGAACGACACCGAGTAGAGGTCACCGATCTGCGTGTACGACGGCAGCTTGGCACCCGGCTGGTATTCGCCAGACTCGATGCGAGCGGTGATGTCCGCAGCGATGTCGACGTAGCTCAGCGGGATTGCGGGCATGAGTGGTCCTCCCGGGTTGGCAGCCCCATCTGATCACGCCGCGCGACTCGCCCTCAAGAACATGGTTGACCTATGTCACTAAGTGCAATACCGTTTTTATGAGCCGCCCGGGTTGGCACCAGGGCTGGTTCACCCTCCGGGCAGCCCCGGAATCGAGCTGGGGCAGCGCGCATGGCGGTTCAGGTGTCCCCCATCTGGGCTGGTTGCCGCGCTGCCCCGGCACCCCGACGACCCACGAGGAGGCCCAAACGATGACCGTGACCGAGGCGAGTGCCGCCTGGGAGGTCGAGCAGGTGGCCGGCGAGCTGCACGAGACGTACCTCGCGGTGGCTGCCGCGACAGTCCTGTTGGAGCGGACCAGCGTGGGCTGCGCCCACCCGGCGATCCGGCACGCGCGGCGTCGCGGAGACGACGCGCTCGACCTGGCCGGCGATGCGCAACGGCAGCTCAGCGACGGTGTGAGTCGGCTGCGCACTGCGGCCGGCCAGCCCAGCATCGGGGACCTGGTCGAGGTGCTGGACACCGCCCGCGACCAGTTCAGTGCCGCCGCCGCGCGAGTCGGTCAGCTTCCGGCGCGGATCACCACAGTTCGGCAGCAGCTCGCCGACGCCGGCCAGCCCGACCTGGCCGCCGAGGCGGCGAGCGGGCAGTGGTCCCGGGCCGCCGAACAGCTCGACCTGATGGCCGAGAGCCTGACGGCGGCCGTGGAGGCACTGACGTCGTACACCGAAGGGTTGTCCGGAGCGACCACCTGAAGCCGGCCCGGGGCGGGTGCCGGGCTCCGGCCGGCGCGGGTCCGGACTCCCGCCGGCCGCCCCCGCCCGCCTCGGCGCCACCGCAGCGAAGGGGAAACCATGACGGAGTACGAGGTACCGCCCCGCTGGATCGTGCATCTGCCCACGACGCTGACCAGCGTGGAGGGCGCGCGGGCGCTGGCCGAGGCGCTGCGCGGCTCGCTCGGTCACGTCACCGTCATCGACTTCGGGGAGACGACGCTGAGCGAGGAGGACCGCCAGTTCGTGCGTACCCGGGTCTGGTGCGACCACTTTCTCCCTGGCGGCGGTCGCTGCGCCCTGCCGGCGGACCATGCCGGCGGGTCGTGTCGGGCCGACCGCGGCAGCCCGTGAAAACATGCTCGGATGAGTCCCGAGAGTCGCCGCCGGAAGCGCGCCAAGCCCAGTCGGTCGGGCCAGCAGGTCCTGCTGCGGGCCAGTCCCGCCGAAGCCGGTCAATGCGACTGCCCGGCGTGCTCGGATGCTGACTTCGACCCGCAGAACTTCGTCGACGACTTGGTCGGCGAGGGTGCCAACCTGGTCAAGGCGGATGATCCGATCGAGGCCGAGTTGTTCGCCGCGACGTTCCTCTCCGCCGGTGACCTCGCCCCCGAGGATTTCGCCGAGGCGCTCAACGAGGGCCTGCTGCCGGCCGTCGCCAACATCGCTACGCCCGAAGCGCTCGCGGTCCTGCTCGCGATCGACGCCGTCCGGGAGGGCACCGTCGCCGGGGCCGCCGCCCAACGTCTGCTGGACGCAGGCGTGGCAGCGCCGAGTTGGGCCAGTGAGCTGCGCCAGCCCGTGCGGGTCGGCCCCTGTCGACGGTTCGCTGATCCGGCGGGCAGCGCGTCCATGCTCGTCTGCGACTTCGAGCGGGCCGGTCGATCGTACGGCTTCGTCGTCCACGTCGACCACCTCGACTGTGACGCGGCGGCCGACATCGTGTTCTTTCCCGCCGACGCCCTGGACAAGGTTGTCACCACCATCGCGGAGAACGGCCGTCGTGCCGATCTGACAATCGCCGAGGAATTGTTGGACCCGGCCGAGTTTCGGTGGCAGGTCGAACGGGCCCTCGACGCCCGTGCCGACCACGACCAGGAACGCGACCTCTCCGAGCTCGAAGACGAACTCGCCGACGAGGACGGGCCGGACTACCACCTGCTGGCGGTGCTGCTGCGGGCCCGGATCCGTACGCTGCCCGAGCCGAACCGGCCACCGGCCGAGCACGACGCCGACACCCGTCAGCCCACCCTCGATCTGCTGGAGATGATCAGCCAGATCGCCGGGCAGGCGCAGCAGATCCAGAGCCGCACACGACGGGGCAGCGCTGGGCGGAAGCTGCCGGCGAAACGGAAGAAGTCCGGCCCGGCCGCGCCGATCTACCAGCTCAAGGTGGGTCTGCGGGGGGCGAAGCCGCCGATCTGGCGGCGTTTGGAAGTGCCTGCCGACACCAGCCTGGCCGGCCTGCACGACATCATCCAGGTGGCTTTCGGCTGGCACGACTCCCACCTGCACGTCTTCAATACCGCGTACGGCGACTTCGGGGTCGCCGATCGGGAGCTGGGCCACCGCGCCGAAGCCCCGGTGACCCTGGAACAGGTGGCGCCCGGAGTCGGTGACCGGTTCCGGTACACGTACGACTTCGGCGACGACTGGGAACACGAGATCGTCGTGGAGAAGGTGCTACCTCGCCAGCCCGTCGCGTACCCGCGGTGCACCGGCGGGCGGCGGGCAGCGCCGCCGGAGGACTGCGGCGGCATCTGGGGCTACGCCGAACTGGTCGAGGTGTTGAGCGATCCGAGCCACCCCGAGCACCGCGAGCGGCTGGACTGGCTCGGACTGGCCTCGGCCGCCGAGTTCGAGCCCGCTCGCTTCGACTCCACCGAGATCACTCGGGCCCTGACCGAAGGGCGCGACGGGTGACCGATCCTGCCGGCGATCTCATCCTCTACCGCGCCGACGACGGCGGGTCCGTCGTCCAACTGCGGGCGACCAGGGGGACCGTCTGGCTGACATAAGCGAGGGCGGCGACACACGCTCAGCGAGGACCCAACCGAGTGATCCACTCCAGGTCGGCGATGTGGCGGCATTCGGCCGCCGGGAAAGCCCCACTTCGCCGATCGGGCGAGCGGCGACAGGCCGGACACCCCCACATCGGCGATCTGGCGGGAGAACGGCGGGAGGGCGGCGGCCGGCCGCGCCGGTGGGCGAGGATCGAGGGATGATTTTTCGGAACGCCGTCGGGCGACGGGTCGGCGTGGCGGGCGCACTGGTTCTCGCGCTCACCGCCTGCGTCCCTCGCGATCACGCGGGGCAGGGCGGCGACCCCACCGGCCCGCCGCCCAAGCCCACCTCCGCGCCCAGCGCCAGCCCGTCGGCGAGTATCGACCCGGTGGCCGAGTGCCCGGCGTCCGGCGTCCGAATCCGATCGACCGGAGGAGACGCGGCGATGGGGCTGCGCGCGCTCGGCCTGGAACTGGTCAACTGCGGCGACCGCCCCTACCGGCTCAACGGCTACCCGGTGCTGTGGGTCCTGAACGAGCAGCGCAAGCCGATCATCCTGCGGGTGGTGAACGGGGCGAAGGAGATCACCTCGGGCTTCGATCAGCCGCCGCAGCCGGTCACGCTGCGCAAGGGCGAGAGGGCCGTCGCCACAGTCCTCTGGCGCAACCTGGTCACCGATTCGACAGTGGTGGCCACCGCCGGGGCGTACCTGACGGTCGCGCCCGCCGCCGGTCAGCCGGCCGAGGAGGTCGACCCGGACGGCCCGATCGACGTGGGCAACACGGGCCGGATCGGCGTCAGCGCCTGGCGGAAGGCTACGACGTGATGTCCTTGCGGGTGAACCGCCAGAACGCCAACCCCCAGAACAGCGTCGCGTAGCTGATCGCGGAGATGCAGCCGCGTACCACGTCGTCGGTCTGCACCGGCGTGGAGAGCAGCCCCAGCCAGGCGGTGCTGAAGTGGGTGGGCAGGAAGTCGCGCAGGCCCCCCAGGGCGGTGATCTGGTCCAGGATGCTGGACAGGATCCAGAGCAGGACCGCTCCGCCGACCGCGCCGAGCGCGGCGTCCGTCGTCACCGACAGCAGGAACGCCAGGCCGGCCACCACCAGGAGTACGACCGCCAGGTAGCCGAGCACGGCCAGCAGCCGGAGCAGCCCCTCGGTCGGCTCCAGCTCGGCGGCGACCGTGCTGCGCAGTGGCGACCAGCCGTAGCGCAGGGTCCCGGCGAGCAGGGCGGTGCCGGCCAGCAGCAGCAGGGCCAGCCCCGAGTACGCGAGCGCGACCACCAGCTTCACCGTGAGCAGCCGGGCCCGGGGCACCGGGATCGCGAGCAGGTAGCGCAGGCTGCCCCAGCTCGCCTCGCTGGCCACCGTGTCGCCGCAGAACAGCGCGACGACCACGACCAGCAGGAACGACGCCGACACGAAGATCGAGAAGAGGGTGAAGTTGAGCCCGCCGGAGGTGGCCAGGTCGACCAGGCTGGCGAACTCGTTGTTGCCGTTGTCGTCGTCGCCACCCGAGTTGAACTGGAACGCGACCAGGATGATCAGCGGCAGCAGCACCATGAACCCGAGCGCCAGCTGGGTCCGCCGCCGGGACGCCTGCCGGCGGAACTCCGCCACGAAGGGCATGGTGGCCGAGGGTCGGTAGCCCCGGGCCGCACCGGCCGGGTCGGTGACGCCCACCGGCGCCTCGACGGAAGATCCAGCCATCACCGGTCACCGCTTCCCCGAGAGTTCTCGCCCACCAGGGCGAGGAACGCGTCCTCCAGGCGCCGCCGGGGCACCACCCGGTCCACCCCGATGCCGGCGCGCACCAGCTCCGCCACCACCTCGCTGCGGGCCGTGCCGTTGGTGTCGACCACCAGTTGGCCGTCGCTCTCCGGCAGCACCCGTACGCCGTGCAGCCGGTCCAGCACCGCCCGCGCCGCCACCGGATCGGTGACGTCGAACAGCACGCTCGGCGACTCGCCGACGATCTCCTGCACCGGCCCGGACGCCACGATCCGGCCCTTGTTCACCACCACGGCGTGCGTGCAGGTCTGCTCCACCTCGGCCAGCAGGTGGCTGGAGACCAGCACCGCGCGGCCGTCGGTGGCGTACCGCTGGAGGACCCGGCGCATCTCGGCGATCTGCGGCGGGTCGAGCCCGTCGGTCGGCTCGTCCAGCACCAGCAGCTCGGGAAGGCCGAGCATGGCCTGGGCGATGGCGAGCCGCTGGCGCATGCCGTGGCTGTAATTCTTGATCTTCCGGTGCACCGAGTCGCCCAGCCCGGCGATTTCCAGGGCCGTGTCGAAGTGCGCGTCCTCGGCCGGCCGTCCGGTGGCCTTCCAGTACGCCCTCAGGTTGTCCAGACCGGACAGGTGCGGCAGGAAGCCGGGCCCCTCCACCAGCGCGCCGATCCGGGACAGCACCGGCGAGCCGGGCACCAGCCGACGACCGAAGACGTAGATCTCCCCAGCGGTCGGCTGGGTCAGCCCCATCAGCACCCGCAGGGTGGTGGTCTTGCCGGCGCCGTTCGGCCCGAGCAGACCCACCACCTGACCGGGGTGCACCTCGAAGTCCACGTTCGACACCGCGACGAAGCCGTCCGCGTACTCCTTGCGCAGCGCGCGCACGGCCAGCGGGGTGTCCGCGTACTCCGGATGCACCGAGCGGTCCTGGCGGCGGTGCCGGCGGCGGACCACGGCCACGACCACGACGAGCCCGATCACGATGGCGGCGAGCAGGCCGGCGAGCACCCAGCGCCAGAGCGTCGCCGCGGTGGGGATCGGCTCCCCGCTGACCGTGGGCAGGCTGACCGCGCCGTCCGCGGCCACCGTGTAGACGGTCGGCTCGGCGGGCGTGGTGTACGCCTGGTCGGAGCTGGCCACCACCAGTCGCAGCCGGTGCCCGGCCTCGACGCGGCGGACGATCCCGGGCAGCGTCACGGTGACCGGGCGGGCGTCCTGCACCCGCTGCGGCAGGCCGGTGAGCCGGACCGGGGCGACCAGCCCGTTCGGCAGCGTGGCCGCGCCCTCGGGGTCGACGTCGTAGAGCTTGACGAAGAGCACCGCCTCCCCGGTCGGCGAGGCGGCCCGCACGGTGACGGTGGGTGCGCCCGCCACGTCCACCGCCTCGGTCAGCGGCGCCGACTCGAAGCGCGCGTGCTGGCCGGGCACGTCGCCGGCCACCCCGTCCAGCAGCGAGGTGAGGCCACCGGCGAAGGGGATCGAGGAGATGGCGGCCGGGTTGCCGTTCGGCGGGTTCGCGATCGGCTGCGCCGGACCGGCGACAGTCACCTCCCGGCGGGCGTTGCCGGCGAGGCCCGGATAGTCGGCGCGGCGGAAGCCGGTGGCGACCAGGCCCCGGTCGAGCGCGTCGAAGCCGGCGATCCGCGACCAGGTGAAGTCGTCGCCGGGCGCGTCCCCCTCGCCCTTGACGTAGTGGTCGAGCCACTGGACGGTCAGGAACTTCACCCGGTCTTCGTCCGAGCGGGGTCCACTGCCACCGTCGTGCCCCCCGGTGAACCAGGCGACCCGGACCGGGGTGCCGGCGGCGGCGATGCCCTTCGCGTTCGCGTCCGCCTCACCGAGCGGAAAGAGGGTGTCCGCCTCACCCTGCACCAGCAGGGTGGGGGCCTTGATCCGGTCCAGCACGCCCGCCGGGCTGGACCGGCGCAGCAGGTCCACGGCGGCCTGGTCGGCGCGGCCGGCGGTGGCGATCCGCAGGTACGCGGCGCACACGTCGGCGGCGAATCGCCCGCAGGACGGGTCGGCGGCGCCGGCCGGGGCTCCACCGGGAGCCGTGCCCGGGCCCTCGCCCGGCCCCGGGCTGGGCGGGCCGGCCGATGCCGGCGCCCCCTCGGGCTGGGCTGCGGTCGCCCCGGAGAGCCCGGCCGGGCCACTGCCCACGTTGCCGCCCCCACCGAAGAAGAGACCCGCCCAGCCCTTCTTGAACACGCCCTCGGTCGGTGCCGCACCGGTGCTCTCCGGCAGGAACGCCCGGGACAGGTCATTCCAGGTGATCATGGGGACGATCGCGTCCACCCGACGGTCCTGGGCGGCCAGCAGCAGCGCCAACCCGCCGCCGTACGAGCCGCCGACCACGCCGACCTTCGGATCGCCGGGGGCGTCGGTGCGCACCTCGGGCCGGGCGGCCAGCCAGTCCAGCAGCCGCTCGGCGTCGCGCACCTCGTAGTCCGGGTTGTCCAGGTGGATCTCGCCGCCGCTGCGGCCGAAGCCCCGCGCGGTCCAGGTGAGCACCGCGTAGCCGCGCCCGGCGAACTCCTCGGCGTCCGAGCGCACCGACTCCTTGGTCCCGCCGAACCCGTGCGCCAGCAGCACCGCCGGCACCTTCCGACCGGACGACGCCCCGGTCGGGAGGTAGAGGGTCGTGTCCAGGTCGACGGGCTGGTCTCCGGACGGTCCGGAGCGGACGGTGAGCATCGCGCTCTGGGTGCGTACGCCCGATTCCCGCGGCCACACCGCCCAACCGACGGCGGCCGCCAGCAGCACGACGACCGCCGCCGCGGCGATCGCGCGGCGGCGGGTGGGCAGGGCACGCCGGAACCACGCGGCCGGCGACGGCGATCTCATGCGGCACACGGTACGGGCCGCAGGCTGAGCGTTGGCTGAGATCCGCCGTACGTCCGTCCGGTTGCTCCGATCGGTGATCCATCCCGGTGCGACCGCGCATCCTCCGGCGCGGCCGGGTGAGTTGAGTTCGGATCCCGTGAATTCCGATCTTCCGCGGATATCCCCATCGATCCCTTCATGTCACACGCATCGACGGGACACAGCGTGCTCGGAACCCCGACGAACGGTGACATCGCTCGAACTGACGCAAAACTGACTCACCGGCAACCGGTCGGCCCCCACAGGGTTCGGTTAGTTTTCCGGTCCGGTGGACGGGACTTGTCGGCGAGCCCGACGCCGCGCTGTTCCCCCGCCCGACGCCCGAGGAGACACACCATGACAGTCCCCGCGCCGCGGGCCCGTCGACGGACGTCCATGCTGGGCCGGTCGTTGCCGCTGCTGCTCATCGTCGCGCTGCTGGCGCCGGTGGGGCTGCTCTTCGCATCCACCTGGCGGCAGACCGGCGACGATCGGAGCCTGGCCGACCGCGAACGGTTCGGCGTGCAGTACCTGCGCGCCCTGGCCCCGGTCACCGAGGCGCTGGTGGAAGCCCAGTCCGCGGCCGTCGCCGGACGCCCCGTCCCGGGCGAGCCGCTGAGCCGCGCCGTCGAGCAGGCCGCCACGGTGGACGCCCGCATCGGCGGGCAACTGCGCAGCCAGGAACGGTGGGCCGGGCTACGGGCCAAGGTGGAGGCGCTGCGCGACCGCAGCCCCGCCGACCCGGAGGCCGCCTACACCGCGTACGGCGAGGTCACCGACCTGCTGCTCGCCCTGCACCGCAAGATCCGGGAGAGCTCGGGACTGGGCCGTGACCCGGGCGCCGACTCGTTCTTCCTGCAGGACAGCGCCGGCGAGGAGCTGCCCGAGGCGGTGGTGGGCGCCGGCCGGCTCGCCGACCTGGGCGCGCTCGCCACCCGACGACCGGCCGCCGAACGGGCCCGCAGCCTCATGGAGCTGACCGGTATGCGGGTGTCCGCCCTGTCGCCGGCCGGGGACGTGGTCGACAACCTGCGCTCCGCCGTGGACAGCTCGGAGAGCACCGACCTGGGCGCCAACGTGCTGACCCCGCTGGACGCCTATCAGCGGTCGGTGGAGGCGCTGGCCCTGTACTCGACCCCGAGCGCCACCGGCACCATCGACCAGGGCCAACTGACCGCTGCCGCACTCAACTCGCGCAACGCCGCGCGGCAGCTCCAGCCGGTCATCCTCGGCGAACTGGACGCCCTGCTCGCCGAGCGGATCGACGGGCTGGCCCGGGACCGCTGGCTGGCCGCCGGGGCGGGCGCGCTGGCCTTCCTGCTGCTGGCCTGGCTCGCCGGCATGCTGATCGCCGCCGGTCGACGCGCACGTCGGCGGGCCGCCACGTCGGACGCCGCCAGCCCCGCCGCCCCGCCGCCCGGAGACCCCTGGCAACCGCCAGCCCCGACCGGCCAACCGGCCGACCCTCGACCGCTGCAACCGGTCGGCGCGGCCCACGAGCCGATCCTCGCGCAGTGGGGGCCGTTCGATGCTTCTCGGTAGGCTTCGGATCCGCGGAAAGCTCGCGTTGCTCGTGGTGATCCCCCTGCTCAGCATGGTCGGCCTCGCGGTGCCCGTGGTGCTGGACCGGGTGGCCGCCGCGCAACGCGCCGCCGACATCACCGAGCAGGTGCGGCTCGCCAGCCGGGTCGGCAGCCTCGTCCAGGACCTGCAACAGGAACGCATCCTGTCGGTCGGCTACCTCCTCGGCCGGGTCGAACGCTCCGAGCTGGTCCGCAAGGCCGCCGACGTGGACGACCGGGTGGCCGACCTGCGGGCCGACGGCGGCGACGCGCTGACCGAGCGGGTCGACCACGCGCTCAGCGGGGTGTCCAGCCTCATCGACCTGCGGACGGCCGTGCTGGCCCGAGCCGCGAACCCCGGCCAGGTGATGGACGCGTTCGGCCCGGTCAACCGGGGGTTGATCGAATCGCTGCGGCTGGTCTTCAGCGTGGACACCGAGACGTTGCCGGGCCGCCAGGTGCTCGCCCTGGACGGGCTGCTGCGCGCCGACGAGGGCCTGGGCGCCTGCGCCACCCTGAGCATCCTGGTCAAGGCGATCGGCAGCCCGGACACCACCGCCGGGTACGTGGCGTGCATCGCCGCCCTTCAGGTCGACAACCTGCGCTTCCGCACCCTGATCACGCCCGAGCAGCTCAAGGTGGCCCAGCTCAACGACGCGGCGGTGGCCGCGCGTACCAGCCCCGACTTCCTGATCACCAGCGCCCGGGACCCGGCCGCCGCGGTCCGCGACGTGCCGATGGACGCGCTCTTTCCGGCCGTCCGCACGATGATCCAGCTCGGCCAGTTCGTCGAGAAGAAGCTCGTCGCCGACGTTCTCGCCGAGGTGAAGGCCGACCAGCGGCGGGCGCTGACCGCCGCGTACCTGGTGGGTGCCGCGGCGGCGTTGATCCTGGCGCTGGTGGTGCTGCTCAGCGTGGCAGTCGCGCGGACGGTGGCCCGACCGCTGAGCCAGCTCACCCGCTCCGCCGACCGGGTCGCCCGGGTCGCCGAGGCCGAGCTGGTCCGGGTCACCGACGACGAGACGGAGCACGTCCAGTCGGTCCGGTTGGAGCCGGTGGTCATCCGGTCCAACGACGAGATCGGTGACCTGGCCCGGGCCTTCGACCGGGTGCAGAACACCGCGGCCCAGCTGGTCGAGCGGCAGGTCGCCGGCCGGCGCAACGTGGCGCAGATGTTCGGCCACGTCGGGCGGCGTACGCAGAATCTGGTGAGCCGCCAGCTCGCGCTGATCGACCGGCTGGAGCAGCAGGAGGCCGACGCGGGCCGCCTGGAGCACCTGTACCGGCTCGACCACATCTCCAGCCGGCTGCGGCGCAACGCCGGCAGCCTGGTGGTGCTCTCCGGCTCGGCCGGCGCCGACGCGCACACCGCGCCGGTGCCGCTGGCCGACGTGGTCCGGCTGGCGCTCGGCGAGATCGAGGACTACACCCGCGTCGAGGTGCAGGTGCCGGCGGGCATCGCCGCCGCTCCGGCGGTCGTCGGTGACCTCGTCCTGGCGCTGGCCGAGCTGATGGAGAACGCGACAGTCTTCTCCCCGCCGCACACCCGGGTGCTGGTGGCCGGCGAGACGTCCGGGCGGGGCGCCCGGATCACGGTGGTGGACAACGGCATCGGCATGAGCGAGCAGCGACTGGCCGAGGAGAACGCCCGGCTCACCCGGCGCGAACGCCTCGACCTGGCGCCGACCGAGGTGCTCGGCCTCTTCGTGGTGGGCCGGCTGGCCCGCCGCCACGGCTGGGAGGTGAGCCTCGCCGCCACCGCGGGCGGCGGGGTGACCGCGCAGGTGGAGATCCCGCAGACGTCGCTGGTGCTGCGCCGCGCCGACCGGGCCGGGGCGACGGTCGCCCGGGCGGCCGTGCCGGACCGGGGCCGACGGCCGGCTCTCGACTCCGCCCGCGAAGCCCGCTCCCGCGCCGCCGTCGCGGCACCGGCCGGATTCGACACGGACCTGCTCAGCCGGGCCACCCGCAGCCTGGAGTCGGGCCAGTCCTGGGACGCGTTCGGCGCTCGGGAACCGGTCGACACCGGCGTTTCCGCCGCTACGGCACAGGGTCCAGCCGCCACCGCGGAAAGCCCGGCGACGGCGGCGCCGGGTCCGACCGCCGGCCCCCGGGTCCGGCAGCGGGTGCCCGGAGCCAGCCTCCCCGCCACCGCCGCGCCGACCCGGCCGGTCGACGCCACCGGCGGCGACCCGGACGCCGCTCGCGCGCTGGTCGAGGCGTTCCAGTCCGGCGTACGCAGGGCCGAGCTGAGCGTGCCGCCGGCCGCCGGCCGCCCGGTCGGGCAGTGGTCGATGCGCACAGCCACCGAGCCGGCCACCAGCGCCGGCCCCACGCTGGCGGATCCGAGCGAGACCGTCGACCTGCCCGCCACCCCGGGCGGCCTCGGCCCCACGGTGGCGGACACCGCCGGACTCACCCGGGGCCGTCCCCGACTGAGCCGCCGGGTGCCCGGCGCTAACCTCACGGTCTCCCCACCCTGCCAGCCGTTCAGCCCGCACCCCGGGGACCCGGCCGAGGTACGCGACCTCATCACCGAGTTCGAGGCGGGCGTCGCCCGTGCTCTCCGCGAAGTCAGCCCAGACCGTCGGAACGAAGAAGGATCATCACGGTGACCAGCCCCTTCCTGCACGACAACGTCGACCACCAGAGCCAGCCCGGCGCCGTCGGGGACCTCAGTCCCGAGGCGCGCACGTTCAACTGGCTGTTGGACTCCTTCACCTCCAGCACGGCCGGGGTGCTGGAGGCGATCGCCGTCTCCTCGGACGGGCTGCTGATGGCCATGTCGGCGATCAAGGACCGCTCCAACGCGGAGCGGCTGGCCGCCGTGGTCTCCGGCATGACCAGCCTCGCCGGCGGCGCGGCCAGCTGGTACGCGCTCGGCGGCCTGAACCGGGTGATCGTCGACATGGCCGACGGCTATCTGCTGATCAGCGCGATCAGCAGTGGCTCCGTGCTCGGCGTCGTCGCCGACCGGTCGGCGAACCTGGGCACCGTCGCGTACGAGATGACGCTCTTTGCCGGTCGGGCCGGTGGTGCGCTGACCCCGCGACTGATCGTCGAGCTGAAGAACGCCGTCCAGCAGTGACCCCCGACGTCGCCGGCGAGGACCCGGACCCGGAGCCCGGGACCCGGATCCGCCCCTACCTGCGCACGCCGCACCCGGGTGGGGGCGGCGCTCCGGCGGCGCCAGAGCCGCAGCCGAGCGGTGGCGGCCCGACAGGTCCGCGGCCGTTCGTGCTCACCTCCGGGCGGGTGGCCGGCGCGGATCCGGCGATCGGGCTGGAGACGCAGGTGACCCTGCGCCCGGACGGCGGCCGGTGGACCGACCCACCGGTCGGCCTGCTGGCGCCGGAACTCCAGGCGATCATCGCGCTCTGCGCCGAGCCGATCTCGGTGGCCGAACTCTCCGCCCGGGCCCGGCTGCAGTTCGGCGTGACCCGGGTCCTGGTCGGCGACCTACGGGCCGCCGGGCACCTGGACGTGCACGTCACCGACGCCAACGACGCCTTCGACCCCGACCTCATCCTGCGAGTGATTGATGGACTTCGTGCGATCTCCTGAATGGCCGGGCGTCCCGCTCGGAGGGCTCGCCGGCAACAGCGCCACCGCCCGCTACAGCACGGCCCCGGGGACTCCCCCGGCGCTCGGACGGGCCGCGCCGCCGCCGACGGGGCCGCCACCGCCGTACCGGCCACCGGCCGACGCCGGGCCGACCAACCGGCCACCGGCGGCGCCACCCGTGCCGGTCAAGATTCTCGTCGCCGGCGGGTTCGGCGTGGGCAAGACCACCACGGTCGGGGCGATCTCCGAGATCGCGCCGCTGACCACCGAGGCCGAGATGACCAGCGCCGGGATCGGCGTGGACGACCCCGGCGTACGGTCGAGCAAGACCACCACGACGGTGGCGATGGATTTTGGTTGCGTGACCATCGACCGCAGCCTGAAGCTCTACCTGTTCGGCACCCCTGGGCAGGCACGGTTCGGTTTCATGTGGGACGACCTGGCCCGAGGTGCGCTCGGCGCGCTGGTGGTGGTCGACAGCTCCCGGCTGGACGACTGTTTCCCGGCGATCGACTTCTTCGAGCGGGCCGGGTTGCCGTTCGTGGTCGGGGTCAACGCGTTCGACGGGCGACTCGCCCTGGAACTCGGCGAGATCCGCTGGGCGCTCGCCATCGGCGATCATGTTCCCCTGGTGCAGTTCGACGCCCGGGACCGGCTCTCAGTGCGGGACGCCCTGCTGGTCGTCCTGGACCGGGCGTTGGACCGGGCCACCCGGGACAGGAAGGCCTGAGTCGACCGGCTCCGGCCGTGGCGGGAAGGGGTGAGCTGTGAGGGGCGACCTGGACGAGACGCTGGCCCGGTTGGCCCGGCGCGAGGAGGCGCTGCGCCGGCGGGTCACCGATCGGGACGACACCGCGCCACCGCCGGGCCCGACCGCTGGGCAGGGCGCCGCCACGGGTGGGCGCAACGCCGGGCCCGCCCGGCACGATGGGCGGCACGCGGAACGGGAGAGCCCCGGCGACGTCGTCGGGTGGGGTCCGGTCGAGGAGGTGGCCGAGGCGGTCCGCCAGGTCGTCGGCGCACACCCGGGCCTGGCGGTGACCGTCCGCGTCGAGCACGACGGTCGGACGTACCCGCTGCGGGTCTCCTGGGACGGCCCGGACGTCACGGTCGGCCCGGAGCCGCCGGTGCAACCCCCGCCGTCCTGGCCGCTGTCCGGTCGGACGGTGCCGGCGTGGGCACCCGGCCCGGACGGGTTGACCCCGGACCCGGCGGCCCGTCTGGCCGAGCTGATCCGGCGGGATCCGTCGCTGCTGGATGAGCTGGATCCGCGGCGCTGACCGCCCCGACGAGCTGACGCCGGCTACGGTCGGGCGGTGGCCCAACCCGACCTGACCCTGACGGCGAGCCTGCGGCCCGCGGCGCTGGACGCCCGACGGGGCATCGTGCGGCTGCACCCGGAGGCGCTGACCGCGCTGGGGCTGCGCCCCGGCGACCCGGTGCGACTGACGGGCCGCCGGCAGACCGCGGGGATCGTCGCGGCGGCCGGGGCGGGCGCGAGCAGCGCCCTGCTGTACGCCGACGACCTGACGCTGGGCAACCTGGGCCTGCGGGACGGCGCTTCGGTGCGGGTGTCGCCGCTGCCGCTGACCCCGGCGGGCCGGGTCACGCTGACCGGGCCGGTGCAGGTGGTGGCGGCGGTCAGCCCGGAGATGCTCCGGCTCGCCCTGCTCGGCAAGGTGGTCACGGCGGGCGACGACGTGTCGCTGCTGCCGCAGGACGTGCTGCCGGACGCCTCGACGCGCAGCCTCGTCGAGGCGGCCCGGCGCAGCCTCGCCACCACCGTCGGCTTCGCCTGGACCAGCACCCTGCTCACCGTGGTCGCCGTCGAGGAGTCCGCCGGGTCGTTGGTCACCATGGACACGGTGGTCGCCTGGGAGCACGGGCCGGCCACCCACGGCGAGCCCGTTGGGGCGCCTGGGTTCTGCGCGGCCCCGACAGTGAACGCGACCGGCGACGCGCCGGACGTGGACGAGCTGCCCGGCCTGCGGGCCCAGGCCGAGGAGCTGACCGAGCTGTTGGATCTCGGCTTCCACCATCGGGAGGTGCTGGGCCGGCTCGGCACCACGATCTCGCTGGGTGTGCTGCTCTCCGGGCCGGCCGGCTCCGGGAAGTCGGCGCTGGTCCGGGCCGTCGCGGCCCGGGTGGGCGCCCGCGTCCACCCGCTGTGGGCGCCCGAGGTGGCCGCGCTGACCAACCAGGCGGCCACCGACCGGCTGCGCGCCGCGGCGACGACGGTTCGTGCCGGCGGACCGGCGGTGCTGCTGGTCACCGATGTGGAGGCGTTGGCCCCGGCGGAGGAGCCCGGCCCGCTGGCCACGGTGTTCCGGCAGGTGCTCGCGGAGACCGTCCACGCCGGCGTCGCCGTGGTCTGCACCACCGGTCGACCCGAGGCGGTCGACCCGGCGCTGCGCGCACCGGACCTGTTGTCGCTGCGGATCAGCGTTCCGCTGCCCGACCCGGCCCTGCGCCGTGAGCAGCTCACCGTGCTGACCCGGCAGGTGCCGCTCGCCGACGACGTCCGGCTGGACGAGGTGGCCGGGCGTACCCCCGGATTCGTCGCGGCGGACCTGGCCGCGCTGGTCCGGGAGGCCGGGGTACGCGCGGCGCTGCGGCAGAAGACCGCGCGGACGCCGACGGTGGCGATGGCCGACTTCACCGCCGCCCTGGAGGTGGTCCGGCCGACGACGATGGCCGCGTCCACCCTGGAGCTGGCGTCGGTGACCCTGAACGACGTCGGCGGCCTGGACGAGGTCAAGCAGACGCTTACCGAGTCGGTGCTGTGGCCGCTGACCTATCCGGACACGTTCGCCCGCCTCGGCGTACAGCCACCGCGCGGCGTGCTGCTCTACGGCCCACCCGGCTGCGGCAAGACGTACCTGGTCACCGCGCTCGCCGGGTCGGGGCGGGCGAACGTGCTCTCGGTGAAGGGCGCGGAGCTGCTCTCCAAGTGGGTGGGCGAGAGCGAACGCGCGGTACGCGAGCTGTTCCGCCGCGCCCGGGAGGCCGCCCCGACGCTGATCTTCCTGGACGAGGTGGACGCGTTGGCGCCGGTACGCGGGCAGGCCACCGACGGGGGCACCACGGATCGGGTGGTCGCCGCGCTGCTCACCGAGCTGGACGGGGTGGAGACGCTGCGCAACGTGGTGGTGGTCGGCGCCACGAACCGGCCGGACCTGGTCGACCCGGCGCTGCTGCGACCCGGCCGGTTGGGGCGACTGGTCTACGTGCCGCCGCCGGACGGGCCGGCCCGCGCCGAGATCCTGCGGGCCGCGTCCCGGCACGTGCCGCTGGCGCCCGACGTCGACCTGGCCGCCCTCGGCGCGGAGCTGTCCGGCTTCTCGGCGGCGGACTGCGCGGCGGTGGTCCGGGAGGCGGCGCTCGCGGCGATGCGGGAATCCCTGGCCGCCGCCACGGTCACCGCCGCGCACGTGGCGGTCGCCCGGGAACGGGTCCGGCCGTCGCTCGACCCGGCCCAGGTCGCCTGGCTCGCCGCGTACGCCGCCGGCCGGGACTGAGCGCCGCACCCAACCTTTTGTCGTACCCGGCGCGTTACCAGAGCGGCACATTCCTCGGTGGAGAGATCCACTCGACGACAGGCGGTGTTCCTCACCGTCCGGTACGGGTCAGTCCGTGGGGAGGAGCGGGCCGAGCGGGCCGAGGTCCAGGTTCAGGTCCTCCGGGGCCAGACCGAAGTGCTCACGCAGCCCCACCATCTGCTCCTCCAACGCCATCAGGGTGACTCCGATGCGCTCGACCTGCTCCCCGGTGAGGTCGCCGAGGTCGACCCGGCGCAGCGCCTGCCGCTCCATGAGCTGGCGCAGCAGCTCGACGACGGTGAGCACCAGGCTGGCCAGCCCCCGCTCGACCGAGTCGCGGTCCACCGCGATCCGGCGGTCCAGCGGCGTGACCCGGGGTGGCTGCCACGACTGCGCGCCGAGCGCGGCGGCCAACTCGCCCGCGTCGTCCCGGCCGGTCATCCGACGTCCTCCGGTAGTGCCAGCGCGCCGACCGACGCGACCAGCGCCCGCAACGAGATCCGGACCAGGTCGACGTCGGCGATGGACAACGTGATGTCGCCGCTGATCACCACGCCGGTGGCGAGCACCCGGTCGAGGAGGTCGACCAGGGCGACCGGCCGGTAGGCCAGCGGACCGTCCGCGCTGCTCGGCGCGAGGGCGGCGGTCACCGCGACCCCCGACCGGCGCCGGCGGGCTCCGGCCGTTCCGCCACGAAGGAGTACGCCGGCCACGGCCCGGTCAGCTCCAGCCGGAGGCCCGGATGACGGGAACCCAACGAGCCGACCAGGTCGGTGAAGCGGGGCAGCGTCGCGGTGTCGACGAGGTACGCACCGTTGAGCGCCATCGGTGTGGGCACGCCGGAGAGCCGCCGGTCCTGTGGGGCGTGCCGGCGGCCCGCCACGGCCACCTCGCACAGGGCGACGTGCACGGCGTCCGCGGCGGCGCTCGCCACCTGCTGGTGTTCCTCGCGGGCGGTCAACTGGGCACGTCTGCGGCGCAGGTACGCCGTCCCCACCCCGCCGCTGCCCGCCCCGGCGACGCTCGGCACGGGCGCCCCCGGCACCAGGTAGCCCTTGACGCCCCACTCGCCGCGCCCGGTCAATCGGGCCAGCGTGGCGGACAGCTCGGCCCGCCGGGCCGCGAGCGACGCGGCGACCCGCCCGTCGTCGGTGTGCACTGTGGCGAGTCGGGCCGGCACCACCGGACCCTGTCGGGCGAGGGCCTCGACCACGGCATCGGCGCTGAGCTCGCCGGCCGCCACGGCGGCGTCCAACTCCTCCAGCTCGCGCCGGACGTTGACCGGGTTGCGCTGACGCGACTCGGCCTCCCGGGCCACCACCTTGACCACGGCGGTCAACCCGCGCACCGGGGCGTACGGCAGGGTCAGCAGCGCCCAGAGCAGGTCCACCGTCAGCCCGCCAACTGGTGGGCGTCGACGAAGTCGTACGGGGCGAGCGGCCCGAGCAGCCGCAGCCGCAGCAGGCCCCGACGGTCCTGCGCGTACGCCTGGAGCACCTCGATGAGGGCGTCCTCCCGGTCGGTGTCCACCAGCAGGGCCGCGTGGGCCGCGTCCATCTCGTGGGTGGGCGGGCGCAGTTGCGTGGAGACCACGTACTCGGCCGTGACGTCGAGCAGCCGCCGGTTCTCCGCCTCGCGGCGCAACTCGACGGCCTGGCTGATCAGCTCCCCCAGCCGGATGCGGGGCTCCCGGCTGACCGCCTCGGCACGCCCCCGCACCTGGTCGGCGAGCCCGGCGGCGGTCGGGTTCTCGTCGAGAATGGCGCGCAGCAACGCCCGCTCCTCGAAGCGGCCCTGCACCACGTACTGCACCCGGCCCTCGAACTCGGCGAGCGCCGCGGCGAACCGGTCGTGATGCGGCCGGATCAGGTCGAGCACCGCGTCCGGCCCGGTGACGACAGTGCCGAACCGCACCGGCAGCACCGGCGCCACGACCGCCGTCCCGTCCAGCAGCTCCTGGTACGCCCGCAGGTCCGCCGCCCGGCCCAGCGGCGCGTCCAGCGGCACCTCGCTGACCAGGGCCGCGAGGTCACCGTGCCGGATGACGGTCACCTCGCCGGGCGGGTCACCCACCCCGGCCGCGTCGGGCGTCGCCTCCACGTCCGCCGGCACCAGCCCGTAGATGAACAGTCCGGTCTCGTCCGCCATGTCAGCTCCTCCCGAGGTCCCGCACGGTGCCGGTGGCGTCGTCGGTGAGCCCCCGCACCGAACCGGTGACGTCCCGGACCGCGCCGGTGACACCACCGACGAGGCCGGCCAGCCCTTCGCCCTCATCCAGGGCGAGGTCGAGCCGGTCGACCGCCTCGGCGAACCGCAGGTACGTCTCGATGCTCGCCACCGTCACCCGGGCGTTGATCTCCACGAGGGGGATCCCGATGACCCCGACCGTCACCTGCGCGTCGATCACGATGCCCTTGTCGAGCACCGTCTCCACGACGTCGGCGAGCCCGCCGGCGGAGCCCACACGTTCCAGGGCTCCGCCGACGGCGTCACCGCCGGAGGCGAGCGTCACTCGCCCTCCTCCCGGCGGCGGCGCACCACGGGTCGGCGCGGCGGCTCCGCTCCCCGGCGGACCGGCGGCCGGGGCCGCTGCGGCTCCTCGCGTGGCTGAGGTCGGCGGGCCCGCTCCGGGGCACGACGACGGGGTGGTGGTGGCGGCTCCTCATCGGGCTCGTCCGCGTACCCCTCGTCGTAGCCGTCCTCGTACGCCTCGTACTCCTCGTCGTACTCCGGCTCGGCCGGTCGCCGGGGCGGCCGCTGACGCAGCCGCCCGCCGGGCCGGCGGCGCGGCTCCTCCTCGGCGTACTCCTCGTCCTCCGGCTCGGTCGGGGCCTCGCCGCCCCGCTCCCGGCCGCGCTCCCGCCGCTCCCGCTCCTCGCGCAGACCGGTCTCGTGGTCCTTGACCACCTGGGAGTCGCGGATCTCGCCGCGCCAGCCCTGGACCTGATCCGGGTCGAGCGCCACCTCGGTCATGACGTGCCGGACGAAGTGCTTCAACTCCAGCCGTACCCGCCGGCCCTGGGCCCGCCACAGGTTGCCGGTGTGCTCGAAGAGGCCCTGCGGGTGGTACTCCAGCACCACCAGGATGCGGGTCAGATCGGGGGTGATCTCGTGGAAGCTGACGGTGCCGTCGACCGAGCCCTTCTCGCCCTTCGAGCGCCAGTGGATGAGCCGGTCCGGCACCTGGCGGATGATCGTCGACTCCCACGTCCGGTGCGACCAGAAGACCTGCGCCTTCCAGGTCATCTTCTCGGCCGAGTCGTTCTCCGCCTGCTCGACCTTCTTCATGAAGCTCGGGAAGTCGCCGAACTGCGTCCACTGGTTGTACGCGGCCCGCACCGGGACACCGACCTCGATCGTCTCGACGATGTTGGTGACCTTCTGCTTCTTGCCGCCCTTACCGCCCTTGCCGCCCACGCGGCCGAGAGCCGACATCACCTTCTCCTTACCGCCGGCCACCCCGGCATGCACCATCGCCTTCACCGGTGAGCCGCCCTCGGCCAGCTTCTGCGCGCCGGTGGCGGCGGCGATCAGGCCCGGCCCTCCGCCCTGGCGCGCGTACTCGCTCAGGCGGCCGGTCGCGCCGGTGATCCGCTCCGTCACCACGCTCATCGCCCGATCGCCGATCGCCCCGGCCAGGTTGCGCACCTCGTCGGCCAACTGGCCCCGGAGCTTGTCGCCGAGGCCGCCCGGACTGGTGTCTCCCGCCATGGTCACCGCCCCCGTCGCTGCCCGGCCGCGTCGTTCCGGTCGCTCGTCGCGCCGCGATCGGCGCTCTGGTTGCCGCTGCCGCCCTGGTTGCCGTTGCCGCTGCGGTTGCCGTCGCCGCTCTGACTGCCGTCGCCGCTGCTGTTGCCGCTCTGGTCGCCGGTGCGGCGGCGCAGCGCGTCGGCGGAGCCGCGCAGCCGGCCGGTGAGCGCGTCGACGCCGCTGCCGGCCGCGGCGGTCGCGGCGGATCGACCGGCGTTGACCAGCGGCCCGCCGAGCCGACTCAGGTTGCTCAGCTGCGGGGACGACTGCAGGAGGTCACCACCCCGTTTCAGCAGACCGCCCGGGTCGCGGCTCGCCCGGCCGGCGGCCACCGCCGCGGCCAGAGTCAGCGCGGTACGCAGTTTGCGGCGACGGCCCAGCAGGTAGCCGAAGCCCACTGCCAGCCCGATTCGTGTTCCGGTCTTCATCAGGTCTCCCTCGCTCCCCGGTGGGTCCGGGACGTCTGCCACGCGGGGGCCGGAGAAGGGCTACCGGGGAATAGCGCGCGCCACGCCCTCGATCAGACGTCCCGTATCTGCGGACCCGGCGGGCAGTACCCGGGGGAATTGCCACGAAACCGCTGCGACAATTTCCGTCGGCACTGCGCAGAGACATTCGGAAGAACGACGCCCAACGACACGGACAGGACGTTCAGACGATCCTGAGCAGGGAATACGCCAAGAAAGACGAAGGGGTAGAGCCGATTCAGAGAGCGGGAGGCGTCGAATCGAGGCAGATTTCGGCGTGCACCTTTCCGCCGTCCTCGCGCAGTTTCGCACCGCATTTTTCGAGAACGGCGACCGCGCCGACATTGTCCGACGTCGTGTCGGCGACCACGGCACGCATACCGGCACGGGCGGCGAGGTTGAGCAGTTCCCGCAGGGCGGCCGCGCCGACTCCCTGCCCGCGCGCCGAGAGGCCGAGCCACATGCCGGTCTCCACAGTGCCCGGCTCGTCACAGCGCGTCATCCGGATCATGCCCACCACCTCGCCGCCGACGAGGATCGCGTACATCTGTGAGCCGGTCGGGCCGTCCAGGCCGGCGAAGCTCGCCCGGTGGAACTCACGGAACGCCTCCCGGCGGGCGAGCGACCAGCCAGCGGGAGCCTCGACCGGAGGCATCACCTCGCCCGGCTCGGCCTCGGCAGCCGCTACGGAGAGCAATGGCTCCAGATTCCGCTCGTCCACCGGCTCCAGCCGGACCGCACCCGCCACGTGCCGCAGTCTGCCGGCCTCATCGGCCGAAGTCCACCCCATTGGACATCCACTGGCGGTCCGGCTACCGGTACCGGCCGGTCGGGCGGTCAGGGTGTTTCTCCTCACGCTCCGTCGTCATCTGGCCGATGGCCCGACCGATCCGAACTCGCAGAACACCACCGAGGCGTCGTCGGTGGGCTTGTGCCGGCGCAGCCGGTCGGGATGATCGCGCTCGGCGTCCCGGACCCGAACCAGCAGCGCGGCCGGCCCCTCGACGCTGAGCAGGTCCAGCAGCCCCGCCCAGTCGGTCAGCCCGAACTGCTCGACCGCGCTGGACGCGCCGTCGCTGAGCAGCGCGGCCCGGCGCAGGGCCGCCGGGCCTTGCCGGAGCGCTGTCCCGGTCACCGCGTGGAAGGCCGCGTCCGGGTCGGCGGCAGCGACCCAGTAGCCGTGGGTGCGGTTCATCCGCTCCCGTTGGACGCTCACCGCGTGCCGGAACCGCGTGACCGGGTCCGTCGCACCGGCCGGCACGGTCGCGACCGTCTGCCGCAGGTCGGCCATCGCCGTGTCCAGCCGGTCGTCGTTCACCACGCTGACCTGCCCGCCGACGTCCAGCACCAACGGGCTGTCGCAGAGGACCAGGTAGTCCACCTGGTCGCCGCAGTCGCGCAGCAGGCAGACGGTGCTGGACGGGGTGCCCGGATGATCGAGGTCGCACTGCCCACCGTGATCGGCGCGCACGGCGAGGATGGCCGCGGCCAGGTTGCTCGTCAGGCGGGCCGCCGGACGGGCCGCCTCGGCCACACCGAGCCGGGCGGCCAGGTGTCGGACGTACCACTCCGGCCCATGGACGCAGCCGGTGTCGAAGCCGTCCGGCACGGTCGCGCCGTCCAGGACACCGACCAGTGGGCCGAACTGGAAGACCAGGTCCTCGTTGACCGACCGGCCCGGGGCCGGCGCGGACGCGGAGCGTACCCGCATCACCGGCGTGGCCGCCTCGGCATGGCGCCCTTCATAGCCTGCTCCCTCCATCGGCCCGTGGCCCGCGTGACGTCGACCGGGACGATAGCCCGCGTACCCCTCCGCCCCGGCTGCATTCCTGCCGTATCCGGTATCGCGGCAACCCGGTTCGCCGGCGGCGGCCCGGCGGTAGCGTGACAACGTCTGGCCTTCGAGTTGCGCTTCCGCAGGTGGGAACGCGAGTCGGGGTCGTCCGTCGCGACAGGGGGATCGCAGATGTTGAAGCGGTTGCACGAATCGGGGCTCAAGGCGGAACACATGTACATGGCCGGCTTCGCCAGCATCGGCCTGTCGTTCACCAGCTGGTTCCTCTCCAGGCACCTGGAGCGGGCGGGTGTGGCACGCGCGGACCGGTGGGGCATCTTCATCGGCGAGTGGGCGCCGACGTTCTTCGCCATCGGCAACGGCCTGCAGGGGTACGAGAAGAAGTAGGGCCGGCGGGGTCAGCGACGGCGGTTGCGGGCGCGCGACGAACGCAGCCGGCGGAGCCGGCCGATCAGCACGGGGTCGGCGGCGAGCGCCGCCGGATTGTCCAGCAGCCCGTTGAGCAGTTGGTAGTACCGGGTCGAGGAGACGCCGAAGGTGTCCCGGACGGCCTGCTCCTTGGCGCCGGCGTGCCGCCACCACTGCTGCTCGAAGGCGAGGATGGCCCGTTCGCGTGTGGTCAGGCCCGCCGGGGGCGCGGCCGGTTCGGCGGCCGTCTCGTCGTCCGGCGGTTCGGCGTCGGCCGGCGTGGCGTCGTCGGTGCTCTCGACGGGCGGCGCCGGCCGGGGGGTCGGGACGCTCGGCGCGACACCGCCGGCCGTCGCGCCCGGACGAGCGTCGGTGGACGGCTCGGGAGCGGTCGGGGCGGCGTCGGCGGGCATGACGTTCAGCCTAGCCAGGGCCGACCACTGTCGCAGCAGCCGGCACGGCCGGCTCCGTACGTCGGAAACACCCGACGGTGGGGCCGGCCGCGCCGTTGACTCCCTGGCGTCGATCAGGAGATGTCGCGTCGACGCATCGTCCAGAGCGCCGCTCCGAGGATCACCACGAGCCCGATCGAGAACAGTACGGAGGACTGCTGCCAGGTGATGTCCATGGTGTCCGGCTTGCACTCCCCGGAGTAGGTGGCGTTGCAGGCGTTCCAGTCCTGCAGTGTCACCTTCTTGGTCATCCAGGCCAGCGCGTACGTGGGCAGCAGCCACGCCTCGGCGAACTTCACGCTGGCCATCGACAGGAGGATGCCCAGGCCGAACTGGCCGACCACCATGAGCGCCACGACACCACCGAGGGCCATCGCGGTGTGCCGGCCCAGCGAGGCCAGCGCGAAGCCGATGGTGGTGAGCACCAGCACCAGCGCCACGCCGCGTACCCCGGTCAGAGCGAACGACTGCGAGGCGCCCGAGGTCATCTTCTCGGTGCTGCCCCGGAAGCTGGCCACCGCCCAGAACCCGGCGAACCACAGCACCGCGGCGGGCAGCGTCACCGCCAGGATGCCGGTGAGCAGCGCGGCCAGCTTGGTGAGCAGTACGGTAAGCCGCTTCGGCCGCCAGAGCAGCAGGTTCATCATGCCGCCGGTGCTCCACTCGGCGCCGACGAAGGAGGCGCCGACGACGAACCCGACCAGGGCGAGGATCGCCGCGAACGGGACCAGCGTCTCGTCGAACGTCTTGCGGAAATTGAACGTCGAGGGCAGGAACCACTCCGCCTGGATCTGGTCCCGCGACGGCGGCGTGATCATCGAGCAGTCGTCGGGGTAGCGGCCGCCGTCGTTCGGCGTGCCGGCCGTCTTGGCCTGCTCGCAGTTGACCCGCTCCTGCTCGCTCCAGCGGATCTGCTCCTGGTACTGCTGGTCGGCCTGACGCTCGGCCTTGGCGAGCTGACCGGCGTCGATCTTCTGATTGGTGAAGAAGACACCGACCACCACCGCGGCCAGCACCAGCAGGCCGAGCAGCGTCATGTAGCGGGTGAAGCGCCGCTTGACCAGCCGGCGCAGCTCCGTCCGAAAGAGGCTCACGCGCCCCACCCTCCCGCGGTGGCGCCGGGCTGACCCGTCCCACCAACCTTCATGGACTCGTCGACCTGGCGGTTCTGGCCGGGGACCGGCGCGGTCGCGGTCAGTTCGAGGAAGACGCTCTCCAGGTCGACCGCGATCGGGGCCAGCTCGCTGACGTACAGGTTGTGCTCGGCGAGCAGCCGGGTCACCGTGGCCGGCTTGTCGACGCCGGTCAGCATCAGGTGGTCCGGGTGCCCGGCGACCTTGACCCCGGCCCGGGTGAGGGCCTCGGCGGCCGTCGGCAGGTCGCTGACCGCCTCCAGGCGGACCCGGACCGCGCCGGACGAGTGCTGGGCGAGCACCTCGTCGACCGGGCCGAAGGCGACCCGGCGGCCGAGCGAGATGATGGTGACCGAGTCGCAGATCAGCTGGATCTCGCCGAGGATGTGGCTGGACAGCAGCACGGTCATCCCGGATTCGGCGAGTGTCCGCATCAGCGTGCGCATCTCCCGGATGCCGCCCGGGTCGAGGCCGTTGGCCGGCTCGTCGAGGATGAGCAGCGTCGGGTTCTTCAGCAGGGCGGACGCGACGGCGAGCCGCTGCTTCATGCCCAGCGAGTACGTCTTGACGCGCTCGCCCGCGCGGTCGCGCAGCCCGACCAACTCAAGCACCTCGTCGACCCGCGTGGCGGGCACCTCGCCGGCCCCGGCCAGCAGGGACAGCGTGTCCCGTGCCGAGAAATGCGGGAAGAACTGCGGGCTCTCCACGATGGCGCCGACGTGGCCGGCGACGGTGGGCAGCGCGGCGGGAACCTCGTGCCCGAGCAGCGTCATCCGGCCGCCGTCGGGCCGGATGAGGCCGAGCAGCGTACGCAGCGTGGTGGTCTTGCCGGACCCGTTGGGGCCCAGGAAGCCGTGCACCTGCCCCGCGTCGACCCGCATGTCGAAGCCGTCGAGCGCGTTGCGGGTGCCGCGTCGACGACTCTTGTACGTCTTACGTAGACCTTCGATCTCCAGGACAGCTGGCAAGCTGCACCTCCCCCGATGGTGGGCGTGACAGCGGACACCATACGCGGTATGCAGCGCCGCGCAATACCCGGTATGCATCGACACGCCGATCGATGCGTTTTATTGACGGAGAGTTACCGATCAGGCGCAGACGACCTGCACGCCGGCCGCCCGGAAGGCGTCCACCACCTCCGGGTCCGCCCCGGAGTCGGTCACCAGCGTCTCGACCCGCTCGACCGGGCAGATCCGGGCGAAGGCATGACCGCCCAACTTGGACGAGTCCGCGATTATCACGACCCGCTTCGCGCGGGCCACCATCAGGTTGTTCATGGCCGCCTCACCCTCGTGGTGGGCGGCGGCGCCGAGCTGCGGGTCGATCGCGTCCACGCCGAGCAACGCGACATCCAGGGTGACCTCACGCAGCAGCGCACCGCCCAGCGGGCCGACCAGCTCGAACGACTTCGGGCGCACCACCCCGCCGGCCACCACCACCTTCATCCGCGACCGCACGAGCAGCTCGTTGGCGATGTTCAGCGCGTTGGTCACCACGGTGAGCTGGGCACCCTCGGCGCTGGTGTTCAGGTCCGGCCGCACGGCGAGGGCCCGGGCCACCTCCGTGCTGGTGGTGCCGCCGTTCAGGCCGACCACGGTGCCGGGCGTGACGAGCGCCGCGGCGGCGGCGCCGATCCGCTGCTTCTCGGCCGAGTGCTTGGCCGTCTTGTAGCGCAACGGCAGGTCGTACGAGACGCCGTTGGCGACCGCGCCGCCCCGGGTCCTGGTGATCATCTGCTGCTGGGCGAGCTGGTCGAAGTCGCGCCGGATGGTGGCCTGGGAGACGTCCAGCCGCTCGGCTGCCGCCTCGACGCTGACCCGGCCGTTGTCGGTCAGCATCTCCAGCAGGGCGTTCCATCTGGCGTACCGGTCCACCTCGGGGGCCCTCCCAGTGACTGCACGATCGGTGATTGATTGCGTGCACACTAGTGCGCGAAACTAGCCTGGCGCAAAAGGCTGTTCTGCGCGATCGGCCGGTCGGTTGCCACGGCCGCCCCACTTCGCGCAGAATAACGCGCGAAATACGGGTGTAACGAGCCGTATTGCGCAGACAGGTCGGCCCGGCGAGGAGTTTCCCATGGCGTACGTGGACGCGGAGATCGCGAGCCAGCCCGACTGCTGGCGGGAGGCCGCCGAGCTGTCCCGCGTCGTGCGCGGCGACCTTCCCCGCCCCGGCGAGCGGGTCGCCGTCGTCGGTTGCGGCACGTCGTGGTTCATGGCGATGGCGTACGCCGCCCGCCGTGAGCAGGCCGGCCAGGGCGAGACCGACGCGTTCCAGGCGTCCGAGTTCCCCGCCGGCCGCCACTACGACCGGCTGATCGCGATCACCCGCTCCGGCACCACCACCGAGGTGCTGGATCTGCTCGCCGCGCTGCGCGGGCGTACACCCACCACCGTCATCGTCGGCGACCCGGCCGCGCCGGCGGTCGACCTGGCCACCGCCGCGGTGACCATGCCGTTCGCCGACGAGCGGTCGGTGGTGCAGACCCGTTTCGCGACGACCGCGCTGGCCCTGCTCCGGGCGCACCTCGGCGACCCGGTGACCGCGCTCGCCGCCGACGCCGAGGTGGCGGTGCGCTCCCCGCTGCCGATCGACCCGGCCACCATCGAGCAGGCCACCTTCCTCGGTCGGGGCTGGACGGTCGGCCTCGCTCAGGAGGCCGCGCTGAAGTGCCGCGAGGCGGCCACCTTCTGGGCCGAGGCGTACCCGGCGATGGACTACCGACACGGCCCCATCTCGATCGCCGCGCCCGGCCGGCTCGTCTGGGCGTTCGGCGAGCTGCCCGACGGGCTGCCCGAGGACGTGGCCGCCACCGGCGCGGCCTTCGTGCACAGCCGTACGCACGGCTGGCGCACGGTGCTCGGCAGTTGGTCTGCCGGTCGTACGCCGGTGGACCCGATGGCCGACCTGATCCTGGCCCAGCGCTTCGCGGTCGCGCTGGCGACCAGCCGGGGCCTCGACCCGGACGCGCCCCGACACCTCAGCCGGTCCGTGGTGCTGGCGTGAGCGGTGCCGTGAGCGACGACCGGGTGGTCGTGGCACTGGACGTCGGCGGCACCGGCATGAAGTGCGCCCTGGTCCGGCCGGACGGCGTCGCCGTACGCACCGAGCGACACCCCACCGGTGCCGCGCGCGGCCCGGCCGCCGTGATCGACACCATTCTCGACGTGGCCGACGGGCTGATCGGCAAGGCCCGAGCCGACGGCCTCACCCCGGTCGCGATCGGCATCGCCGTCCCCGGAGTGGTGGACGAGGCACGCGGGGTCGCGGTCTGGTCGGCGAACGTGGGCTTCCGGGACGTACCGCTGCGGGACCTGGCGGTGACGCGGCTCGGGCTGCCCACCGCCCTCGGCCACGACGTGCGCGTCGGTGGTCTCGCCGAGGCCCGGCTCGGCGCCGGGCGCGACGCCGACCACGTGCTCTTCGTGGCGATCGGCACCGGCATCGCCGCCGCGCACGTCGTCCACGGCGTGGCCGCCGTCGGCGCGCACGGCGCCGCCGGGGAGATCGGCCACATCATGGTCCGTCCCGACGGCCCGCGCTGCGGCTGCGGGCGACCCGGTTGCCTGGAGGCGATCGCCTCGGCGGCCGCGATCGGCCGCCGCTACACGGAGCTGGCCGGCGACGGCGCGGTGCGGACACCCGGTGCCGCCGTGACGGCAGCCATCGTGGCCGAGCGAGCGGCCGCCGGTGAGCCCCTCGCCGTCCAGGTCTGGCAGGAGGCGGTCGAGGCCCTCGCCGACGGCCTCGCCACCGGGCAGGCGCTGTTCGACGTGTCGACGATCGTGCTCGGCGGTGGCCTGGCCCAGGCGGGCGACGGGCTGCTCGGCCCGCTGCGGGCGGCGCTGCACGAGCGGATGACCTTCCACCGAGAGCCGCGGGTGGTCGCGGCGGCCCTCGGCGACGAGGCGGGCTGCCTCGGCGCCGCCCTGCTCGCGCTGGACGCCGCGGGCGTCCGGGACACGGACGCCGCCCGCGTCCTTGACCATCAGGAGGAGCGATGACCGTACGGGTGAACGGCCGAGTGGTGACCCCGACCGGTGTCATCCGGCAGGGCTGCGTCGAGTGGGACGGCGATCGGATCACGGCCGTGGCCGAGTATCCGTCGGTCCGCGACGGGCACTGGATCCTGCCGGGCTTCGTCGACATGCACACCCACGGCGGCGGCGGACACACCTTCACCACCGGGGACGCCGACCAGGCGCGCGCGGCGGCCGGCTTCCACCTGGCGCACGGCACCACCACGCTGCTGGCCAGCCTGGTCAGCGCGCCCTTTCCGGTGATGCGCTCGGCCACCGAGGCGTTCGCGCCGCTGGTCGACGAGGGGGTACTGGCGGGCGTCCACTTCGAGGGCCCCTACCTCTCCGCGGCCCGTTGCGGCGCGCAGAACCCGGAGTATCTGCGCGACCCGTCCACGGACGAGCTGACCGAGCTGATCGAGCTGGGTCGAGGCGCGATCCGGATGGTCACCCTCGCCCCGGAACGCGACGGCGCGCTGGAGGCGATCAAGCTGCTCACCACCCACCGCGTGGTAGCGGCCGTGGGCCACACCGACGCCACCTACGAGCAGACCCGCGCCGCCATCGCGGCCGGCGCGAGCGTGGGTACGCACCTGTTCAACGGCATGCGGCCCGTGCACCACCGCGAGCCCGGCCCGGTGGTGGCCCTGCTCGACGCGCCGACCGTGATCTGCGAACTGGTCGCCGACGGGGTGCACCTGCACGACGGCATACTGACCTTCACCACCGCGACCGCCGGCCCGGACCGCGTCGCGCTGATCACCGACGCCATGGCCGCCGCCGGGATGGCCGACGGTGAGTACGAGTTGGGCGGTCAGGCCGTCACGGTGACCGACGGGGTGGCCCGGCTCGCCCGCGACGGCGCGATCGCCGGCAGCACGCTGACCATGGACGCGGCGCTGCGGCACGCGGTGCACGCCGGGATCCCGATGGCCGACGCCGCCCGGATGGTGGCCACCACCCCGGCCCGCGCCATCGGCCTGGGCGACCGGGTCGGCGCCCTCCAGGTCGGCCTCCGCGCCGACCTCGTCGTGCTCGACGACGACCTCAACGTGGTGCGGGTGCTGCGCGGCGGCTCCTGGGTGGAGTGAAGCGCCGAGGCCGGCGGGCGGCGGCGGGCGGCACCGGACGGCGACGGGCGGCGGCAGGCACGGCGGTCGCCGCGAAGCGGAGGCCGGGTCAGCCCAAGGCGGGGACGTCGACGCCGAGCACGGCCTGCTCGTCGGGGCGGTGCACCAGCACGTCGGCCAGGTACGACTGCACGGCGGGTGCCATCCCGACGTCCCGGCCGGCCTGCTCGGAGAGCAGCCACTTATGCTCGATGATCTGGGCGAACAGCTCCTGCGGCTCCAGCTTGCGGCGCAGGTTCGCGGGCACGGCCCGGACCACCGGCTCGAAGACCTCGGTGAGCCAGCGGTGCGCCGCCTGCTGCTCGTCGGTCAGGTCGCTCTCCGCCCGGTACGCGTCCAGGTCGTTGAGCAGCTTGCGGGCCTGGTTCTCCTCGGCGTCCAGACCGGTCAGCCGCAGCAGCCGCCGGGTGTGGTAGCCGGCGTCGACCACCTTCGGTCGCACCAGGTAGCGCCCGTCGTCGATGGTCGACATGGCGACCTCGGCCACGTCGAAGCCCAGCTCGTTGAGCCGGCGGATGCGGCCCTCGATGTCGTGCCGGGCCTCCCGCTCGACCGCCTGCTCGTAGGTGATCTCGTGCCAGAGCCGCTCGTAGCGCTGCACGACCTCCTCGCAGACCACCTCCGGGTCGATGGACTCGTGCAGCAGGCCAGCGGCCTGCAGGTCCAGCGCCTCACCGAAGATGTTCACCCGGGCGATCTCCAGGTCCTCGCCGCGCTGCCCGTTGGAGAGCGAGGTGTGCAGGGCGCCCGTCTCCGCGTCGACCAGGTAGGCGGCGAAGGCGCCCGCGTCGCGGCGGAACAGCGTGTTGGACAGCGAGCAGTCGCCCCAGAAGAAGCCGGTCAGGTGCATCCGCACGATCAGGGCGGCGAGCGCGTCGAGCAGCCGGCTCATCGTCTCCGGGCGCAGGGTGTGCGAGAAGAGCGCCCGGTACGGCAGCGAGAACTGCAGGTGCCGGGTGATCAGCACCGATTCGAGGGGCTCGCCGTCCTCGGTCTGCCGGTCGGCGACCACCGCCACCGCCTCGACCGACGGGAAGTCGATGCGCTCCAGGGCCCGGAGCAGGTCGTACTCCCGCTCGGCGATCCGCTCGCGGGTCTCCTTGAACGCGTAGACGTAGTCGCCCAGGCGGACAAAGCGGACGATGTGTCGGGAGATGCCCTGGGGGAGGGCCACCAGGTGCTGGGCAGGCCACTCTTCCAGCGGTGTCGACCAGGGCAGGTCGAGCAGCGCCGGGTCCACGAGGGCAGACGTGATCCGCACGGGCACAAGCATGACGGGTCGCCCCCCGCATCCGCCTCACATCGTGGCTGGGCCCACAGCGCCGAACACCCCGGCCTCGCGTCGGCCCGGTAGCGTGGTCGCGTGCTCAAACCCACGGCGGTACGACGTGACCTGCGGCTACGGCCCGTCCGCCCGGCCGGTTGGTGGTTCGACGCCCTGCTGCTGGCCGGGCTGGTCGGGTTGACCGTCGCCCTCGTCGGCCACCAGCTCTTCGGGCTGGACCGGGCCGTCGCCGACTGGGCCGACGCGCACCGACCGACCGTCGCCTACTGGGTGGCCCGGGTGCTGAACCTGCTCGGCCAGGGCACCCCGCTGACTCTCATCGCCGCGGGGCTGGGCGTGCTGCTGGCCGTCCGGCTCCGCTCGGTGCGGCCGATCCTGCCGCCGGTGGTCGCGTTCGTGCTGACCTATCTGACCATCGGCCCGTTCAAGGTGTGGACCGCGCGCGCCGCACCGAGCGCCAGCGTCAAGGAACCGTTCCTGCCGCCCGAGCAGACCCTGCCGCTGTTCCACGACGATCTGCCGGTGCGATTCGCCCAGTCCTACCCGTCGGGGCACGTCGCCAACGCGATCGTCTGGTACGGGGGCATCGCGCTGCTACTCGCCCCGCTGGCTCGCAGCTTCGGCCGGCACCTGCCGGGCCGGCTGATCACCGTGATCCGCATCGTGCCGCCGCTGGTCGTCCTCACCACCACCACCTATCTCGGCTGGCACTGGCTGACCGACTCGGTGGCCGGGCTGCTGCTGGGGCTGATCCTGGACCGGCTGCTGCACCGGGTGCCCTGGGACGATGTGCCGCTCCCCGGCCGGCTACGCACATGGGACCGGCCGTTCACCTCGTACCCCTAGGGTTTCGGTCCGTGGATCAACTGGCGCGGCGGCTCGGCGTACCCGATGCGGTTGTCATCGGGTTGGGCTCGATGCTCGGCGCGGGCGTCTTCGTGGTCTTCGGCCCGGCCGCGGCGGCGGCCGGCGGCTCCGGGTTGCTGCCCGCGCTGGTGCTGGCCGGCTTCGTCGCCTTCTGCAACGCGACCAGCTCGGCCCGGCTGGCGGCCCGCTACCCAGAATCCGGCGGCACCTACGTCTACGGCCGGGAACGCCTCGGACCGTTGGCCGGCTTCGTGGCCGGCTGGGGTTTCGTGGTCGGCAAGACGGCGAGCTGCGCGGCGATGGCGTTGACCATCGGGGCGTACCTGTGGCCGGGGCAGGCGCGGTTGGTCGCGGTCGGCGCGGTGCTCGCGGTGACGGCTGTGAACCTGCGCGGCATAGGAGGTCCGCGACCCGCAGCGGACCATCCCCCGCGCGGTGCCGCTGGCACTCGGCGCGGTGCTCGCGATCTACCTGGTGCTGGCCGTGGTCACGCTCGGCGTGCTCGGCGCCGACCGGCTGGCCGCTTCGGCAGCGCCCCTGGTCGACGTGGTGACCGCCGCCGGACTGCCCGGCCTGGCCTGGGTGGTCCGCGCCGGGGCCACGATCGCCGTCGTCGGGGTGCTGCTGTCCCTCGTCGCCGGAATCGGCCGGACCACCCTCGCGATGGCCCGCCGCCGCGACCTTCCCGGCGCGCTGGCCGCCGTGCACCCGGTGCACCAGGTGCCGCACCGCGCCGAGCTGGCCGTCGCCGCCGTGGTGATCGTGGTGGTGCTGCTCGGTGACGTCCGCGAAGCGATCGGCTTCTCCAGCTGCACGGTGCTCGTCTACTACGCGATCACCAACGCGGCGGCGCTCACGCTGGGCCGGGATCGGGAGCGGAAGCTACCGGTGCAGGTGCTCGCCGGCCTGGGGCTGGTCGGTTGCCTGCTGCTCGCGGTCAACCTGCCGCTCAGCAGCGTCCTCACCGGGTTCGGCGTGCTCGCCGCGGGCGTCGCCGGGTACGGCCTGCGGCAGCGGAGTCGCTGAGAGGTCCGCCGGGCGCGGCACCGACCTCGTCGCCGACGGCGGGATCGGCTCGCCGCCGGGCGCAGGCCCGGTCGGCCGGGGAACCGGACCGGTGCGGGCGGGCGGGGCGCACTGGGTGGTCAGCCAGTCCAGGCCACGTCGGCGGGCGACCACGGTGAGCCGGTCACCGGCGAAGATCACCTGTCGCGGGTCGAGGTCCCGCCACCAGATCGTCTTCGCGCCGCCGGCCGGGGTCCGGGCGATCAGCCGGACCTGCCCGTCCCGGTTGACCAGGTCCAGGGGTCGACCGTCCAGCTCGGAGCCGGCGGCGACCGGCACCTCGGCGACCGGCAGCGCGTGCCGGTCGACCGGAATGGTGGTGATCACCGCGCGTTCGGTGAGCGCGCCGATGAAGGCCGGTGCGGCCAGGTAGGAGACCGATCGGGACACCCCGAGTGCGAAGGTCTCCTCCACCCGTTCGGCGAAGTCACCGTCGAAGAGCCGCAGCACCACCCGCAGGTCGTCCCGGAGGTCGCGCGCGGCCAGGGCCGCCTCCAGGTTGGCGACGTCGTCGGTGGACGCCACCACCAGCGCCTGGCAGTCGGCCACCGACGCGGCGGTCAGGGTCTCGGGCAGGGCGGCGTCGCCGACGACCAGCGGCACCTCCAACTGGCGGGCCAGGGTCGCGCCGCGCGGCTCCGGATCCTTGTCGATCGCCACGACCTCGACGTCGTACTCGCGGAGCTGTGCCATCACCCGGGTGCCGACGTTGCCCAGGCCGATCACCACCACGTGCCCGGCGCGGGCCGGTTGCAGCCGGCCGGTGTGCAGGGCCAGCCGGGCGTTGACGATGCCGTCCACGACGACCGCGGTGATCAGCGGGATCAGCGCCAGCCCGGCCAGGTTGAGCACCACCTGCATGATCTGCGCGTCGGCCGCCTTGCCGGTGTCCGGGTCGGCGCCGCTGAGCGTGGTGACCAGCGTCAGGTAGAGCGCCTCCAGCGGGGAGACGTCCTCGGCCCGGGAGATCAGCGCGCCGAGCACCACGATGACCGCGAGCACCAGCATCACCGCGATGCCGATCTTGCGGGTGGCGAAGCCGCGTACGGCCCGCAGCAGCACCGCGACCGGGCGGCGACGCCGCCGCGCCCGGACCAGCCGCCGGGCGGCGACCTCGGTGCCCGGCGGCTGCCCGGTCGCCTCGGCGAGCACCAGGTCGGCGCCGGCCTGCTCGGCCGGCAGCAGCTCCATGCCCTGCTCCGAGTCGGGGCGAGCCAGCGCGCACACCACGTCCTGCGGCCGGACGTCGGCCCGCCGCGCCACCCGCAGCGTCTTGTCCCGATGCTGGAAGGAGCTGGGGTCGACCTCGCCGAGCGCGGCGGCCACGAACGCCGGCGCGGCCATCTCGGCGTCGGAGAGCACCTCGACGGGCGCCTTGAGCAGCTTGCGTACGCCATCGGCGAGGGTGCCGTTGAACATCCGCAGCACCTGGCGCACCCGCTGGTCGACGGCCTGGGCGCAGAGCGCGGCGTGCAGGTTGCCGACGTCGTCCTGGTGCAGCAGGGCCAGGCCGGTCGCCCCGGCCAGCCCGGCGGCCTCGAAGGTCGCCACGTCCAGACGCTCCGAGCGGACCACGCGGACCCCACGCAGCCCGGCCACGTCCGGCCCGTTGCGGCGGTAGCGCTCCGGCACCACGACGGTCACCCGGACGCCGCCGGCCGGGAGGTCGGATTCGACCATCGCACGGGCCACGTAGTAGGCGAGCGCGTCCCGGCCGCAGATCACGTAGTGCGGACGCGGATCACCGGCGGCGCGTAGCCGCCAGTTCCACTCGACCGCCCGTCGCGCCCGGTCCCGCCACGGCTCCGCCATGCCCGGATCGTAACCAGCACGACCACACTGGGCGACCCCGCCCGGATCATCCCGAGCACGCATGTCGACCAGGCATGTCGACCGGGGCGGCGGGTAGAGCACCGGGATGCAGACCTTCCTGCCGTACCCGGACTTTCTGGCCAGCGCCCGCGCGCTGGACCAGAAGCGGCTGGGCAAGCAACGGGTGGAGGCCATCCAGGTGCTCCGCGGCCTGACCCGACCCGGGTACGGGTGGCGCAACCATCCGGCGGTGAAGATGTGGGCCGGGTACGAGGAGGCGCTCACCCGCTACGGGCTGGACATGTGTGCCGTCTGGACCGAGCCGGGACGGGCCGACACCTGCGCCACCACGCTGACCGTCGACCTCGCCGCCGCCTGCGGGGCCGGCGTCGTACGCACACAGGACGAGCTGGCCCGCGCTGGTGACCTGCCGCCCTGGCTCGGCCGCGACGACCTGCACCTGAGCCACCGCTCGTCGCTGCTGCGCAAGGACCCGGCGCACTACCGCCCGATCTTCGGCGCCGACGTCCCGGAGGATCTGGAGTACGTCTGGCCCGCGTCCGACCGCGAGCGCCGCTGCCTGCCGTAGGGGAGACTGGGCCGGAAGAGGGAGGTGCGCGTGGCGCTGTCGCGTGTGGTGGGTCGGCTCATCGGCGTACGTCAGCACCAGGTGGACCCGGGCGGAGGTGGCGCCGACCGCGTGCCGGGACCGGTCGCGGCGGTCGTGGTCGGCGGTGGGATCGCCGGATTGTCGGCGGCGGTCGTGCTCGCCGAGCGGGGCGTGGCGGTGACGGTGCTGGAGGCGGCGCCCACGCTGGGCGGGCGGCTCGGCGCGTGGCCCGAGGCGCTCGGCGACGGCGAGCAGCAGAACGAGCACGGGTTCCACGCGTTCTTCCGGCAGTACTACAACTGGCGTTCCATCCTTCGTCGCGTCGAGCCCGACCTGGGCTTCCTCAAGCCGATTCCGGGTTACCCGATCCTCAGTGCACAGTGGCCGACCGAGGAGTTCGGCAGGCTGCCGCCCGCGCCGCCGGCGAACCTGCTGGCGCTGCTGCTGCGCAGTCCCAGCCTGCGCCTGGCCGACCTGCGGTCGATGGACCGGGACGCGGCGTTGCCGCTGCTCACCTACGACCCGGTCCGCACCTACGCGGAGTTGGACGACACCACCGCCGACGAGCTGCTGGCCTCGCTGCGACTGCCGGACCGGGCGCGGGCGATGCTGTTCGAGGTCTTCTCGCACTCGTTCTTCAACCACGAGGCGGAGATGTCGGCGGCCGAGATGGTCGCCCAGTTCCACTTCTACCTGCTCGGCAATCCGGAGGGGCTGGCCTTCGACTGCCCCGACGAGGACTATGCGACCGCGATCTGGCAGCCGCTGACGAGGCACGTGGAGAAGCACGGCGGTCGGGTGCTCACCGCGTCCGGCGCCACGGGGGTGCACCGCGACGGCGAGGGTTGGCGGGTGACGACCACCGACGGCGGCAGCCACCCGGCGGCCCACGTGGTGCTCGCGGTGGATCCGCCGGCCCTGGCCGCGCTGGTGGCGGCCTCCCCCGACCTGGTCGGGCGGGCACCGGAGCTGGCGGCGCGGATGCCCCGCTTCGGCACGCCCGGCCCGCCGTACGCGGTGGCGCGGTACTGGTGCGACGGGGACGTGGCGGCCGACCGGGCCGTGTTCAGCGGCGTGTCGCGACAGCCCACACTGGACTCGGTGACGCTCTACCACCGGCTGGAGAACGAGTCGCGCCGCTGGGCGCGACAAACCGGCGGTTCGGTCGTCGAGCTGCACGCGTACGCCTGTGAGCCCGGTGTGCCGGCCGAGGAGCTGGCCGAGCGGATGCGCCGCGAGCTGGTGGCGCTCTGGCCGGAGGCGGCTGACCTGCGGGTCCGGGAGCTGCGCGCCCGGGTGGAGGCGCAGGCGCCGGCGTTCACGCCGGGCAGCCACGCCTGGCGTCCGGGGGTGCGCACCGAGGCGCCCGGCGTCTATCTGGCCGGCGACGGGATCGCCACGGACTTCCCGAGCGCCCTGATGGAACGCTCCGCGGCCACCGGGATCATCGCGGCGAACCACATCCTGCGCGCGGAGGGCGCCGCGGCCGAGCCGGTGCGCTCGATCCGGCCTCGGGGCCTGCTGGCCGGGCGGGCCACCCCAAACCGACAAAAAGCAACATAAGCGACGGTACGCTGCCGTACGCTCGAATGATCATCCGTCGATCGGCCGGGCGGGAGGGCAGCGGCGATGTCACCACTGCACCGCGTCGGCGCCCAGAGCGTTCCGCTGACCGAGGAGACCGGCCGGGACGACGCGTACCCGCTGCTCCGCGACGAGCGCGCCTGCGTCGTCACCGCGCTGCGGCTGGGCTGGTGGATGGCGGACGCGTACCACCACGGGCAGCACGCCGAACCCGGTCCGACCGTCCCGGCCCACCCACCGGCCAAGCTCTCCAACCTGACCGAGATGTCGCTCCCGCGCCGGATGCGGATGTACCTCGACGGCGTGGACGTCGCGCTGGCCCAGATCTCGGCGCTCACCCGGCACACCGGGCCGCTGCCGGACACGTCCGCCGCCCGGACCCGGCTGCCCGACCTGGACCGGCTGCCCGACCTGGAACAGCCCGACACCGCCGACACCGAACCGCTGCTGCTCGCCCTCGACGACCTCAA
Source organism: Micromonospora sp. NPDC005197 (assembly GCF_040608295.1). NCBI lineage: Bacteria > Bacillati > Actinomycetota > Actinomycetes > Micromonosporales > Micromonosporaceae > Micromonospora > Micromonospora sp. NPDC005197. The sequence continues at coordinate 47,375 of NZ_JBEXHY010000038.1, forward strand.
CGTGGACGTGCTGCGCTGGGCGATGGCCACCAACCTCCGGGTCGGGCTCGCCTACCGGCTGGGCCGGTCCCTGGCCGACACGGTCCGGCCCGGCGACGCCGCCCAACTGCTGCGGCGCTTCGACGGCCGGCAGGTCCAGCTCAGCCGGTGGCTGGACGAGCTGGCCAGCGTGCTGCCGCCGTACTCGGCCGCTGTGGTACGCCGCTCGCTGGCCGCCTGGGCGGTCGCGGTGGAACGGGCCGGCCAGGGCGATCCGGCGGAACCCGAACCGGCCGAGCTGAGCCGCGAGCTGCGCAACCAGGGTGACCTCTGGCGCGGCGTGCTCACCGGCGGCCTGCATCCGCGCGACCTGCTCGACGAGGAGGACTACGCGGTGGTCGCCCGGAACCTGATCATCCGGGACCGACGGCTGGTGGCCCAGGCCGCCCGGGGCATCTTCTGGCCGGTGCTGGTGCCCCTGCTGGTGGTGCTCTTCGCGGTGGTCGGGGTGAGCGCCGCCGCCGCGGCCGGTTCACCGACCACGCGGGCCACTGTCGCCCTGCTCGGTCTGGGCGCCGGGCTGGCCGCCATCTGGCGTTCCGTCTCCGGCCCCGCACTGGCTGTGGCGGGCGAGGTCAACCGGCCGCTCCTGGACAGCGAACTCACCGCGCGGATGGCCCTGCGGCTGGACCGGCCACTGGCCAACGCCCGTCGCGCGGCGGGGGTCGCTCCAGGGGCCCGGCGCGCTCCCCGGACCCGGCGCGCTCCCCGGACCCGGCGTCAGGGTCGTCCCGAGGAGCCGGGCAGCCCATCGAAATACGTTGCCCGACTCTCCCGTACCGACCTACCGTGATCGCGCAAGGTCAACCACCGCCGCGGGAGCAGAACATGACGAGGTCGCACGTCACCACCGTGCCGTCGTCGACGCTGCCCGGCGACGGTTGGCGAGCGAAAGGCCCCCGGGCGGGCCGGCCGGACTGACGCGTACCCGTACGCGCCGAGCCGCCCCGTCCGAACGCCGGACCGGGCGGCTCTTCGCTGTCCGTCACCAGCTGAAAGGAGTCCCCGGTGGACGCCGTCCTCGTCATCAACGCCGACCTCGGCCCGTTGCACCGGGTCACCGTTCAGCACGCCGTCCGGATGCTCTGCCGTCGGGTGGCCGAGATCCACGAGGCGGAGCCGGACCAGGTGATCGGCGTCTTCCCGCTGCCCCGAGTGGTGCGGTTGGTCCGCTACGTGGTCACCCGGTGGCGGTTCAGCTCCGGGCCGGCCTGGTCCCGGGCCGGGGTGCTACGCCGCGACGAGCGCTGCTGCGCGTACTGCGGTGGGGCGGCATCGACAATCGACCACATCCTGCCGCGCTCGCGGGGCGGCCGGAACACCTGGCGAAACACCACCGCCGCCTGCTACGGCTGCAACCAGCGCAAGGGCGACCGCACCCCGGCGGAGGCGGGCATGCCGCTGCGCCGGGAGCCGGTGAACCCGGGCTGGGCGTCGCTGGCCGGGCGGTGACCGACCGGCCGGCGGGAACGGGGGGCCGCGTCGGGGTACGCCCCGGCGCGGCACCCGCCGGCCCCCGGGTCAGACGTCGCGTTCCTTGACCTTCGGCTTCGGGCGGCCGCTCGCGCAGTGCACACGGATCTCGCTGCTGTGCTCAGCCGAGGTCAGCTCGACCTGGACCTGCTTCGCCGGGCCGGGGTCGTAGGGCGCCGCCCGATAGCCCGACGCGGGCGTCACCGTGAGCAGTTCGGCCGATCCCCCGAGGCAGCGGACGGTGACCGTTCCGCCCTGGGCCTGCACCGTGACCACCGCAGGGTCGGTGGGCGTGGGCGTGGGCGTGGGTGTGGGCCTGGACGGCGTCGGTGCCGGAGTGGACCTTCCGCCCGAACCCGTCGATGGGCTGGTCCGGGGAACGGCCGGGGTGTTCCGGGCCGACGGGCCGGCCGGCGGACGGGCGGCGGACGGTTCGGGCTGTGCGACGGTCTGCGGCAGCCCCACAGTGGTGGTGCCACCCGTGCCGATGCCGGTTCGTGGAATGGGCCCGTCGTGCTGCCGGGTGCCGTAGTCGCCCAGCGACCCGGCCACCGCCACCGCGGCGATCACCGCGCCGCCGACCGCAAGCGCCACCCGACGCCGACGCCAGGAGTGTCGCTGGGAGGCATCGGTCGGGTCGGCGGTGACACCGGCGGAGGGCTCGGACGGCCCGTCGTCGACCGGCTCGTCCTCGTCAGCCGCCGGCCCGCCCTCGGTCGCTCCGCCCGCGGCTGCGGCTACATCCGCCGTCGCCGGCCCGGCGGCAGCTCCGAGCAGGATGCGGGCCGCGTCGGCGGCCGAGGGCCGGTCGGCGGGATCGCGGGCCAGGCACCAGCGGTAGAGCCGGTGGATCTCGGCGGGGACTCCGTCGATCTCGGGCAACGGGTCCGGTTCGACGTGGACGTGGGCACGGAGCATCGCGGTCTGCGCCTCGGTGGCCCAGGGCAGCCGACCGGTGAGCGTCCGGTGCAGGAGCAGGCCGAGGGCGTACACGTCGCAGGCCGGCAGGACCTCGCCGGCCGCCAGGCGCTCCGGTGCGAGGTAGGCGGGCGTACCGAGCAGCCGTCCATCGAAGTCGATCTCGGGGTCGCCGACGGCCGCCGCGATACCGAAGTCGAGCACCTTCGCGCCGGTGGGGGTGAGCATCACGTTGCTCGGTTTCACGTCGCGGTGCACCAGCTCCTGGGCGTGCGCGGCCGCGAGTGCCGTGGCCACCTCGGCGCAGACCCGCAGCGCGGCGCGGGGTGGCAGCGGACCGGCGGCCAACCGTTGTTCGAGGGTGACGCCGTTGAGCAGTTCCAGCACCACGAACGGCACCTGGACGCCGTCGACGACCGACTCACCGAAGTCGTAGACGCCTGTGACGTACGGGTGCGACAACCGGGCCGCCGCCTTGGCCTCGGCCCGGATCCGCTGTCGGGCGTTGGCGTCCGAGGCGACGAGCACCTTCACCGCCACGTCCCGTTCGAGCACCTCGTCGTACGCCCGGTGGACCGCGGACATGCCGCCGCTGCCGAGGCGCTCCAGGAGCCGGTAGCGGCCCGCAAGCAACCGATCACGCTGCACGACGGACAGCCTGCCGTACGGCCCGCAGCGGACACCACCCGGGATCGAGGCTTCGCAATGGATGGGTCCGCGGTGGCTGCGGCGAAGGGCTCTGGCCATCCACTTTGGCTGCCCGCCGTGTCGATGTGCTGTTGAGCGGTATACCTCAGAGGTATGAATATGACTCTGAGGTATACC
>NZ_JBEXHY010000039.1:0-49652 GCF_040608295.1 Micromonospora sp. NPDC005197
GACCAGGTCGACCACGCCACGCAGGTCGACCTGGAATGTGTGGACCACGCCTGAGTTCTCCCCGCTCCCGATGCCGGCCGGCCGGCGCCGCCACGCCCTGCCGACGACGCTGCCCGGCGGATCGTGACGGCGGCATCCACCGGGCGGTCCGATCGTCGATCGGGCCGTGGGTCCGCCGGCCGCGCGGGATCAGGCGGCTTCGCGCAGGTCCGCCAGGCTCAATGGGGTACGCCGACGCAGCAGCTCCTCCAGCTCCGCCACCGAACCGACCTCGCCGAGCACGTCGCGGCCACCGCCGAACCGCTGCGGGTAACGGCGGGTCAGCCGGTAGCGGTAGCGGCCCCGGATCAGCTCCACGCTCACCCGCCACCGCCCGCAGCAGTCACAGACCCACTCGGACACCCCGCGAAACTAGCTCTGACCTGCGGTTATCTGATTCGCCCAGGCAGGACGAGCGGCGCGCGGGCGGACACGCCACCGCCGCACCCATGGTGATCTGCCTCACGACTGTCGGCCCCGTCTGATTGACTGGTCGCCGTGGACCTGCCGATCAACCCGCCCGTCGAGCCGATGCTGGCCAAGAGCGTCCCGAGGCTGCCCACCACCCCCGGGGTCACCTACGAGCCCAAGTGGGACGGGTTCCGGTGCATCGTGTTCCGTGACGGCGACGAGGTTGAGCTGGCCAGCCGGGGCGGCAAGTCGATGACCCGCTACTTCCCCGAGGTGGTCGAGCAGGCCCGCCGTCAGCTGCCCGAGCGGTGCGCCGTCGACGGCGAGCTGATCGTGATCCGGCGGGACGGGCCGTCCGGCCAGCCCCGGCTGGATTTCGAGCTGCTGGCCCAGCGCATCCACCCGGCGGCGTCGCGGGTGAAGCTGCTCGCCGAGACCACTCCCGCCGACTTCGTCGCCTTCGACCTGTTGGCGATCGGTGACGAGGCGCTGCTCGACCAGCCGTACCCGCGCCGCCGGGAGCGTCTGGTCCAGGCGCTGGCCGGGGTGCGCCCGCCGGTGCACGTCACCCAGGTCACGACCGATCCGGAGACCGCACGCCGCTGGTTCGACGTCTTCGAGGGCGCCGGGCTGGACGGGCTGATCGTCAAGCCGGCCGACCTGCCGTACGAGCCGGGCAAGCGGTTGATGTTCAAGGTCAAGCACGCCCGTACGGCCGACGCGGTGGTGGCCGGCTTCCGCTGGCACAAGTCCGGCCCGGTGGTGGGTTCGCTGCTGCTCGGCCTCTACGACGACGCGGGCGTCCTGCACCACGTCGGGGTGAGCGCGTCGTTCAGCATGGCCCGCCGCGCCGAGTTGCTCGACGATCTGGCCCCCTACCGGGACACCGGCGGCGAGCACCCGTGGGTGCACGGCGATCACGAGCGTGGCCAGCGCATTCCGGGTGGGGTGAGCCGGTGGACCGGCACCAAGAACCTGGAGTGGGAGCCGCTGCGCCCGGAGCTGGTGGTCGAGGTGGGTTACGACGCGATGGAGGGCGAGAGGTTCCGGCACACCGCCCAGTTCGTCCGCTGGCGGCCGGACCGCGACCCCCGCTCCTGCCGCTACGACCAGCTCGACCGCCCGATCCGCTTCGACGTGGACCAGGTGCTGCGCGGCGATCCGGCGGTCACCCTCGATCGGGCCGCCACCGGTCCGGCGTAGCCTGGCCGTCGACCCGACCCCGGAGGATCACGTGAGCTGCACCGCCGACCAGCCTCGGATGGCGACCAGTCGCCGGGTCCGTCGCAGCCTCGTCGCCTTCGCCGTGGCGGCGCTGCTCACCGCCGGCTGCACGCTGCCGGCGTTCGCGCCGCGCACCGACGTGGAGGGTGCGGCGGCGCCGGCCGGCTCGTCGGCGACCTGGCGGGCCTGCCCGGAGGCTGCCGAGGACCTGGTCGGGCGGGGCGCTCCGGACATGCGCTACGAATGTGCCCGGATCACGGTTCCCCGGGACTGGGGCACCGGCGGCGGGGCGACCGCCGGGCCGGGCGTCGGCCAGACCTTCGAGATCGCCCTGCTGCGGGCCCGGTCCACCAAACAGCGGGACCGGATCGGCTCACTGGTGGTCAACCCCGGCGGCCCGGGCGGCTCCGGTGTGGACACCGCCGTCTACCTCTCTTTCGGCCCCCAGTTCGGTGGGCTGCCCGCCTCGGTCACCGAACGCTTCGACATCGTCGGCTTCGACCCGCGCGGTGTCTCCCGGTCGAGTCCGGTGAAGTGCATCTCCGACGCCGACCTGGACGCCAGCTTCGGCTACGACCCGGATCCGGCGAGCCAGGCGGCGTTCGACGGCTTCGCCGGGTTGAGCCAGCGCATCGGGCGCGGCTGCGGGGACCGCTACGGCGACCAGTTGCCGCTGTACGGCAGCGAGCAGGCCGCTCGGGACATGGACGCGGTCCGCGCCGCGGTCGGCGACGACAAGCTCACCTACCTGGGTTACTCCTACGGCACGCTGCTCGGCGCCATCTACGCCCAGCTCTACCCGCAGCGGGTGCGCGCGCTGGTGCTCGACGGCGCCGTCGACCCGCAGCAGCGCCTGATCGCCGGCTCGGAGAGCCAGGCCCGCGGGTTCGAACGGGCCTTCGACAACTTCACCCGCTGGTGCGCCGCCAACGCCGCGCGCTGCCCGATCGCCCCGGACGCCCGCGCCGCCGTGACCTCTGCCATCGACAAGGCCAAGGTCTCCCCGGTCCGCGGCGACGACGGGCGGGAGGCCACGGCGGGCTGGGTCTTCTACGCGGTCATCTCCTCGCTCTACACCGAGGCCGGCTGGCAGGAGTTGGCCCGGGCCATCGACCGGCTGGCCGAGGGCGACCCGAAGGACGTGTTCCGCCTCGCCGACTCGTACGCCGGCCGGGAAGGCGACGGGCACTACTCCAACCTGTTCGACGCCAACCTCGCCATCAACTGTGCCGACGAGACCGAGAAGCCGAGCCGGGAGCAGATCCGCCAGTTGCAGTCGCAGTGGCGGACGAAGTACCCGCTGTTCGGTCCGGCGCTCGCGGTCGGCATGTTGAGCTGCGTCGAGTGGCCGGGTGGTCGGGACCCGTACCCGACCGGGCGGGCCAACGGCGCACCACCGATCGTGGTGGTCGGCACGACCGGCGACCCCGCCACGCCGTACGAGCAGACCGGCCGCCTCGCCTCGATGTTGGGCGTCGGCCGGGTGCTCACCTGGGAGGGCGAGGGGCACACCGCGTACCCGCAGACCTCCTGCATCACCAGGGCCGTCGACGCGTACCTGCTCGACCTGACCGTGCCCCGGGAGGGCCTGCGCTGCCCGGCCAAGTGACGCTGTGCCAGGCTGACCGGCATGACCGACATGATCTTCCGAGAGGCGGTACGGGCCGACCTGCCCGCCGTCATCTCCCTGCTCGCCGATGACGTCCTGGGCAAGACCCGCGACTTCACCGAGGTCGATGAGGCGTACGAGCGTGCGTTCGCCGACATCAGCGCCGACCCGCGCAACCAGCTGATCGTCGCCGAGCAGGGCGGCGAGCTGGTCGGCTGCCTCCAGATCACCTACATCCCGGGGCTCGGCCGGCACGGCGCCGAGCGGTCCCTGATCGAGGCGGTCCGGGTCCGCTCGGACCGGCGCGGCCAGGGGCTCGGCCGGGAGTTGATGACCTGGGCCATCGACCAGGCCCGGCACCGAGGCTGCGCCCTGGTGCAGCTCACCACGGACAAGTCCCGCGCGGACGCGCACCGCTTCTACCTGGGGCTCGGCTTCGTGGCCAGCCACGAGGGCATGAAGCTCCCGCTCTGACGCCGCCGAGGGCGTCGGCCCGCCAACGTCGCCAGCCCGCCAACGTCGCCAGCACCGTTGGTGGCGCCGGCGCTGTAGCGCCTCAGGGTCCCCAGGTTGCCCCTCCGGCCCTGTAGAGCTGCCCCAGATCTGGGGCAGCGAACAACGGCGGTGGCGGCGGGAAGGCCACGCCCGCACGAGTACCACCCAACACACGGCCCGCATGCCCACCCCAGCACGCCCAGCACAAGTCCCGCACACCCCCGCCCAGCATGCTCAGCACAAGTCCAGACGCCGTCGCCCTGCACGAGGCCCACACGCCCCGCCCAGCACACCCAGCACAAGGCCGCACGCCTACCGCGCGGCCCATATCTGGGGCAGCTCTACAGGATGCGAACAGACCACAGCCGGTCCCCTCTGATCGAGCCCGCGCGGCCCGCGGCACGCAGCCTGTGGTCCGCCGGCCGCCGACCGCCGACCGCGCACCACCGACCACCGATCACGGGCCACGGACCACGGACCACGGACCACGGGCCACGAACGACGGACCACGACCCCGGAGCACCGACCACCGGCCACCGACCACGGCCGGGGGCAGCGGTCAGCCGTCGACCAGGCGGCCGTCGCGCAGGACGAGCACCCGGTCGGCGAGGTCGATCAGGGCCGGGTCGTGGGTGGCGACCAGGGCCGTCATGCCACGGGCGTGCACCACCGCGCGCAGCAGGTCCATGATGGAGCGGCCGGTCTCCGAGTCCAGCTGTCCGGTGGGTTCGTCGGCGATGAGCAGGTCCGGCTCGTTGGCGAGCGCGCGGGCGACCGCCACGCGCTGCTGCTGACCGCCGGACAACTCGTACGGGCGCTGCGCTGCGTGCCCGCCCAGGCCCACCAGCTCCAGCAGCACCGCCACGCGCTGCTCCCGCTCGGCGGCCGGCACCTGTGCCAGTCGCAACGGCACACCCACGTTCTCGGCGGCGGAGAGGATCGGCACCAACCCGAAGGTCTGGAAGACGAAGCCGACGGTGCCTCGGCGCAGCCGCAGCAACTCGGCCTCCCCGGCCGAGGTCACCTCGTGCCCGGCCACCACCACCTGGCCGTTGTCCGGCCGGTCCAGCCCGCCGATGATGTTCAGCAACGTGGTCTTGCCGGCGCCGGAGCGACCCCGGATGGCGACCAGCTCACCACGGTTGGCGCTGAACGAGACGTCCCGTACCGCCTGCACGGCGTGCTCACCGCGGCCGAAGGTCCGGCTCACGCCGCTGACCCGCACCACCTCGTCCGCAGGCGTTCCGGAGCCACCGCTGAACCCGGCCGCTCCGGCCACCACCATGTCCTGAGGACTCACGCCCGTGCCTCCCGCTCGTCCGAGGCCCGGTCACCGGGCCGTACCTGCACGTGGTCGGGCTCCAGATCGAGCCGGACCCGCTCTTTCAGCGACAGCGCGTCGACGAACGCGGCCGGCAACTGCATCCGGCCGTTGCGGTCCAGCACCGCGTACTCCTCGCTGACCAGTTCGGTGTTGCCGTCCGCGCCGACGCGCGCGGTCCGGCGTACCTCGGAGGCGGTTCGGCCGTCGCGGATCGCGACGGTCCGGCGGACCTGGGTGGCCACGGCGTGGTCGTGGGTGACGACGACGATGGTCACGCCCAGTTCGGCGTTGATCGTGCGCAGCGCCGCGAAGACCTCCGCGCCGGTGGCCTCGTCCAGTTCACCGGTCGGCTCGTCGGCGAAGAGCACCTCCGGGTCGTTGGCCACCGCCACCGCCACCGCGCACCGCTGCTGCTCGCCGCCGCTGAGCTGACCCGGCCGACGGTCCGCGCAGTAGCCCACGCCGACCATGTCGAGCAGCTCCCGGGCCCGTTCCCGGCGGGCCTTTCCGCCCCGCTTGCCCGCCAACTGCATCGGCAACTCGACATTTTCCAGCGCGGTCAGGTACGGCAGCAGGTTGCGGCCGGTCTGCTGCCAGACGAAACCGACCAGCTCCCGCCGGTAGCTCAGCCGCCGCTTGGCCGACAACGAGAGCAGGTCGTAGTCGGCAACCCGGGCGATGCCGGCGGTCGGCGTGTCCAGACCGGAGAGGATGTTGAGCAGGGTCGACTTGCCCGAGCCGGACGCGCCGACGATCGCCACCAGCTCACCCCGGTCGATGACCAGGTCCAGACCCTGCAGGGCGACGACCTCCACCCCCTCGGTCTTGAAGATGCGCACCAGACCGTCGCAGACGATGTGTCCGCGCAGTCGGTCCTGCCCGCCGGCCCGCTCGGCAGCGCGTTGCGCGGCCCTCTGCTGCAGGGCGGCCAGGTCGGGCACCAGTGGAGTCTGTGCGGTAACGGTCATCTCAGCTCTCCTCTCCGAGCCGGAGCACCTCACCGAGGCGCAGCCGGCGGTTGTTCAGGGCCTCGACGGCGACCGCGAAGCCGAGGGCGACCGCCCCGAGTGCGAACACCGCGACGACCAGGCCGGGTTCGAACGCCACCCGAACCGGCATTCCGCCGGTGAACGCGGACAGGCCGAGCACCGGATTGAGCACCAGCGGGAGCACCGCGCCGACCAGCGCGCCGGTCAGCACCGACACCCCGACGAGCGGGGCCAGCTCGACCAGCAGCAGCCCTCGCCACTGTCGGCGGGACAGGCCGAGGGTGCGCAGCCGGGACAGCACCTGCCCCCGGGCCCGCGCGCCGGCCAGCACGGTGAACGCGATGGCCAGCAGTCCGAGCACGGTGCCGCCGGCGGCGCCGGCCACGAACCCGAAGGCCAGCACGCCGTTCGCGCCACCGTCACCGAGGTCCCGTCGTACGCCCGCCCGGGTGTCGACGGTGACCCGGAGCGGCCGTTCCCGGCCGGTCACCGCACCCTGCTGCTGGTACCGCAACTGGCCCTGGTCACCGGCCTGGCGCAGCGCCGCCACGTCGAGCCGGTCCCCGGCGACGAGCAGGCTGGTCGGCACCGGCGTGGTGTTCCGCGGCGGCAGCGCCTGCCAGGGCAGGATGACGAACCGGCTGGTGCTCGCCGCCAACACCGGGAAGCTGTCCTGCGCGCCGGCCACCCGGAACTCGTACCGCTGCCCCTGCACCGACACGAACGCCGAGCCCTGCAGGCCCGTCCGCGACAGGTCGGCGGCCACGGCCGGGGACACGATCGCGGGCAGCGGCCCCGGTTCGGCCCGGGCGGAGCGCAACGCGTCCGGCACCGTCACGTCCACCTCTGCGTCGCCGGCGACCCTGGCCAGTCCGGGGCCGTCGACCAGCAGCACCGTGGTCTGCCCGACCCGCGCGTCGGTGCCGACCTCGTCGGTCGCCAGCCGCTGGTCCGGCTCGATCAGCACCGGGGTGGCGGCCTGGACGCCGGGCAGACCGGCCAGTGCCTCGACCGTGTCCGGGGCGAAACGTTCCCCCCGGATCACCGCGTCGGCGGGAACGATCCGCTCCACGGCCCGGTCGCGGCTGGCGTCGACGCCGGCGGCGACGACCGCGCAGAACGCCGCGGTGCCGATCGCCAGCACCACGACGACCAGCGGCGCGGCGACGGCGGATCGCCCGGCCCGCGCGGTGCCGAGGAATGTCACGCTGCCGCGCGTCCGCGCGGCCAGCCGGCTGACCAACCGCAACGGCCAGGGGTACGCGCGCAGCGCGAGCACCGCCGCAGCGACCGCGAGCAGCACCGGCACGGACACCAGCAGCGGGTCCACCTCGCCGAGGGTGAGCCCGCGTCGGCGCAGCAGCACTGCGGCGAGCCCGGCCAGCAGCAGCAGGAAGACCTCGACGGTGAGCCGGCGCGCCGACGGGCGCACCCGGACCAGGTCCCGGCGAGCGACACCGCCGCCCTGCACCGCCAGCGTCGCCAGCGGCAGCGCCAGGGTGACCAGCACGGTCGCCGCCGCGGCGTACCGGGCGGTCGGATCCGGAGCGCCGGGGAACAGGGTGCCGAGCAACCAGCCGACCAGGGCGGCGACCGGCACCACCAGCAGTGACTCGGCCAGACTGCGCCGGGCGCCGGCGGTGGCGGCGCCACCACGGGCACGGATCAACGCGAACTCCGAGCGGCGCCGGCGGGTGGCCAGGATGGCCGCGAGCACGATCAGCCCGGCCAGGGTGGCCAGCACGCCGGCGCCGATGACGGCGAGCAGGGTACGGGCGGCGTTCACCTGGGCGGCGAACGCCCGCAGCGGAACGTCGACGCCGATGGTCAACGTGAAGCCCGCCGGAACGTTGCGCTGCATCTCCTGCAGGCCGCCGATCATCTGGTCCAGACCGCGTGCGTCGATCCGGTCGACGCCCAGTCGGTACCGCCACTCGGACTGGATCGGCCAGCCCTCCGCGGCTCGCTTGTTCATGGCGGATTGAGCGATCACGCCCGTGATGGTGAACGGCTCTCCGTCGCCGACCGGTTCGATGACCCGCAGCAGCTGCGGCAGTCCGTCCCACATCCCGTCCGCGCGGTCGATGGGCCGGAACAACCCGGACACCACCACAGGTTTCGGGTCGACGAAGGTGCCCGCGAGGTCGACGGTGCCGATGCGCAGCCGGCTGCCGGCGCGCAGGTTGAGCTTGTGGGCCACGTCGACGTCCAGCGCCACCTCGATCGGCCGGTCCGGGACGTAGGTCTCACTCGGCCAGGCGCCCTCGACGAGGGCGCCGGCGTCCTGAACCCCGGGCATGGCCCGCAGGCCCAGGTCGACAAGCAGGTTGCGGGCCGCGAGATCCGGCCCGACCAGGCGGGTCGGCGGGAGGTCCACCCGGTGCCACCGCTCGGTGACCGCCGAGCGCACCTGCGGCGGCATCGCCGCGGCCAGGGCGTCGGATCGCTCCTGCGCTTCCGCCATTGCCGTCTTCGTCGTGGGAACGGCGGAGTTCGACGTGTACGAAAGGTCCCGGCGGGCGGCGGGCTCGCTGGCGAGCTGCGACCGCAACCCCTGTTCCGCGAGCCGGTTGACGAGTCGGGGCACTCCACTGACCAGCAGCGTGACCACCAGGGTCAGCACCGCCAGAAGCAGGAACTGCCCGCCGTACGCCCGGACCCGGCGGGCGGCCGCGCCGACGCTCATCGTTCTCCCCCGATTCGCAGCTGCACCGCCGCCACCCGCTGACGGATGCCGGCGGCGATGAACGCGCTGAAGGCGAGCGCCGCCAGCAGCAGGCCGACCGCGGTCAGGCCGATGGGCACCCAGGGCAGCGCGAAGGCCGCCGGGGGCACCGGCCGGCCGGCGGCCGGGGTGAGGATGACCAGCGGAGCCATGGTGGCCCCGACCGCGGCGCCGAGCAGCAGCCCGACCCCGACGCCGATGCCGGCCAGGAAGGTCTGCTCGGCCAGCAACGCCCGGGCCAGCAGCCGCGGTGTCGCGCCGAGGGTGTGCAGCACCGCGAACTCGCCGAGCCGGCGCCGGGCGGTGGCCCACACGTCGACCATGAGACCGACCAGGGCGAGCAGCACCGCCCCGAGCGCGGCGGCGAGCATCCCCGTCCGCGACCCGCGCCAGTACGGGTCGTCGGCGGCGGCCTCGATCACGGCACGCCGGTCGAGGACGGTGACGCCGGCCAGCTCACCGCTGGCGCGGGCCGCAGCCGCCGGGTCGTCGGCGCCGATCCACCACTCCGGCACCGGCCGGATGGTTCCGCCGGAGCGGATCAGCGCGTCGACCGCCGTGGGCAGGTCGAGCAGCACGCCCTCGCCGGTGGTGGTCGGCACGGAGTCCAGTTCGCCGAGCAGTCGGGCCGGCACGGACGCGCCGGAGAGGGTCAGGTCGAACGTGTCGCCGGTGTGCAGGCCCAACGCGTCACGTACTCCGGCGGTCATCAGCACCGGGACGGGTGCGATCTGCCCGGCGGGCACGATGGCGAACCGGGTGGGCGGTTGGTAGGCGAACTGTCCGCCGGGGATCACCTCCACCGGGAAGCTCGCGGCGATCCCCGTCGCGGTGGCCTGCGCCGCGGCGGGCGCCTGGTTGTCCGCCTGGCGGCCGGTCGTCGTGCTCCAGTCCCCGGTCAACTCGGCGGGTCGCGTCGTGCCGTCCGCCCCGACGAGCGTCAGCCCGTCCACCTGGAGCCGGTACGAGTTCCCGGCCGCCGCCCCGCCGTCGGCCTCGAAGCCGGCGAGGCGCAGCCGCGCCGGGCCCACGTCGGGCAACCGCACGGTGAACGGCGCGGCCCGTCCGTCGCTGGTGGCGCTGACCGCCGGCAGCCGGAAGGCCAGCCCGTCGGTGCTGGTGACCAGCAGCGCCACCGCGATCTGCTGTGGCCGGACGGCCTGGTCGACGGGGGTGCGAGCCGTGCCGGTGATCGCACGGGTGCCGACGGGCAGTTCGACGCCGGCGGGGGCGCCGCGCGCGGCGACCATCCGTTGGTACTGCGTCGACACCGGCTCGTCGCTGAGCCGGTCGGCGAGCCGGACGACGCCTGTCGCGCTGGCCGGGTCGAACCCGATCACGGTGACGGGCAGGTCCGCACGGCCGATGCGTACCTCGTCGCGCCACGCCGGCACCGCCCGGTGCACGCCCGGCAGCGCGGCGAGCTGACCGGCCCGAGCCGGCGGGGCGGAGCCGGCCCGCTCGGTCACCCGCAGGTCGGCGCCGACCGTGTGGCCGGCCTGCTCGACCTGGGACCGCTCCCCCGTGCTGATCAGTGACCAGGCCAGGGTGCTCCCGCCGACGGCGAGGGCGAGCAGCAGCACGGGCCCGGCGTGCGGACGCCGGCCGGCCTGCCACATGCCGAACATGGTGGCCGTCCACGGCCGCCGGTCGACGAACCGCTCGGCGAACCGGGTCAGCGGCGGGAGCACCCGCAGCGCCAGCACGGCCCCGGCCAGCACACCGAGGGTCGGGGCGGCCACCAGCAGCGGGTCGAGCCCGAGACGGCCGTTCGAGCCAGCCAGCGGTGAGGCGTACCGGCGCAGTTGCACCCAGGCGAGCACGGCGAGTGCGACCAGTACCAGGTCGACGCTGGCCCGCTGGATGCTCGCCGACCGGTTTGGTCGGGACCGGGCGGCCATGTCGGCCACGTACGTGCCGGCCCCCCGCAGCGTCGGCGCGACCATGGCCACCAGGCATCCGGCGGCGGTCGCTGCGGCAGCCGCCCAGACCAGGGTGGTGTTGCCGCCGGCGGCGGACAGTTCCGCCGCCCCGCCGGGCCGGACGAACCGCAGCGCCTCCCCGGCGATCACCGGCCCGAGCAGGGCGGCCGGCGCCACCACGAGGGTCGCCTCCCGGGCGGCCAGGCCCGCCAGTTGCCTCCGGGCGGCGCCCCGGGCGCGCAGCAGCGCGGTCTGTGGACGGCGGTCCTCGTGCAGCAGGGCGGCGACCAGCACCAGCGCGTACCCGCCGAGCACCAGGATGAGCAGCAGCGGGGTGGCCAGTGCGGAGCGTCCCACCAGGTCGGCGCGGCCGATCCGGTCGAGCAGTTGGTCCATCTTCGTCAGGGACTGCGCCGAGCTGCCGAGTTGGGCGGCCTCCGGCACCGCCGTCGAGGCCGCATTCACGGCGGCCCGCACCGCGGGCAGGTCACCGGCGTCGACGCCGCCGAGGTCCGGTTCGGCCAGCCAGGACGCCGTCACCGAGCCCGGGAAGGCGGTCGCGAAGTCGGCCGGGTCCAGCGCGAACGGCCCGTACGAGGTGGCCGACCCGGCGCTGCCCGCACCCACACCGGGGGCCAGCAGCCAGTACACCTCGGTCGGGTCGCGGGGCCGCCAGGTGCCGGCGAGCACCACCTCGCTGGCCTTCTCGGTGGAGCGGTCCCGCAGCGGGATCCGCTCGCCGGTGGTCAAGCCGAGTGTCGTGGCGACCCGTTCCGGCAGGCTCACCTGGAGGGGTTTCGCTCCGGGACGCGGCCACGCTCCGCTGGTCAGCTCGGCGTGCGCGGCCAGGTCGTCGAGGGTGGCCAGGTTCGCGAAGATCGGCTCGTCGCCCGTACGCGGCACCGAGCCGAGGTCGCCGGTCAACTCCCGGCCGGTGCCGTACCGGGCCCCGGCGACGGTGACCGGGACCCCGGCGAGCCCGTCGGCGAACTCGGCCCGTGCCGCCTGGTCGCGGGTGGCTAACTCGGCGGCGTCACGCCCGCCGGCGCCGCTGATCAACAGGCCGCGCTCCTCGGCCGGCGACGCGGCGACCAGCGCCCGCTGCCCGGCGTCCACCGCCCGGCGGTTGTAGTCGGACAGGCCGGTGACCAACGCTACGGCCACCAGGGCGGCGATCACCGCGGCAACCAGCAGACCCCGCGCCTCGCGGGCCCGCCTCCACACCAGCTTCATCCGACGCCTCCCCTGGCCCTGGTGGGCCGACGACCTTCAAAACAGGTCACCCACGGGGAAAGGTTCGCGCCCGTTACATGATCGTTATTACGAGCACGGCCGGTGCGGTCACGTTCCGCACAAGACAGCGGCGATGACGTACCTCATGGGGTTTCCTCCTCCTCGACCCACTCGAGCAGATCTCCGGGCTGGCAGTCGAGCACTCGGCACATCGCTTCCAGGGTGCTGAAGCGGACGGCCTTGGCGCGGCCGTTCTTCAGCACCGCCACGTTCGCCGGGGTGAGCCCGACGCGCTCGGCGAACTCGCCGACGCTCATCTTGCGCTTGGCCAACTCGACGTCGATGCGGACGATGATGGGCATCAGATCACCGCTTCCATGTCGGTCCGCAGCGTGGTGGCCTGCCGCAGCAGCGCACGCATCACGACCATGAGGAGCCCGAGCACCGTCACGCCCATCGTCAACAGGAACAGCAGGATCGGGCCGCCCGGGTCGTCCGCGTTGAATCCGACGTAGAGGAAGACGCCCACCAGCACCAACCAGCCCGCACCGATGGCCCACACGATCAGGTCGACCCACCTCAGGGACGCCTCGGTGAAGATCCGGTCGTTCTTGACCAGGCTGAGCAACTGCCAGGTGCACACGATCACCACCTGGACGCACAGCACCCAGAACACCGTCACGGCGGTCAGCGGCCACCGCAGGTAGGCGTGCTCCGGCGACTCCTGGGCCATGTGCGCGAACTGCCCGGGCAGCGAGAAGGTCTGAAATCCGATCAGGACCACGAACAGCACCACAAGGACGACCCTGAGAGCGGCTACCGCTCGACGTTCAACAGCCATGCATCGAGTTTCGCTCGTTACCTATCGAAAGTCAATCGGTACGGGGTCCGCCCCATCCGGGTGGACCCGCATACTTGGACCGTGACCAACCAGAGCGACGCCCTCCCTGTGCTGACGATCGACGGCGCCTCGTTCGTCGACTTCGCCGGCTTCGTACGCGAGTTCTCGCGGCTGCTGCCGCACGCCACGTGGAACGGAAACCTCGACGCCTTCAACGACATCCTGCACGGCGGCTTCGGCACCCCCGAGACGCCGTGGGTGCTCAGGTGGCTCAGCTCCGACGCGTCGCGGGAGGCGCTCGGTCATGACGCGACGGCCCGATGGCTGGAGCAGATCCTGCGCACCTGCCACCCGTCGAACCGCGCCGGCATCGAGGCCAGGCTGCGCAACGCGCGACGCGGCCACGGGCAGACGCTGTTCGACATGATCGTCGAGATCATCCGCGACCACGGCCCACGCGGCGAGGAATCCGAGAACGGCATCATCCTCGAACTGCTCTGAACCGCGGCGGACGAACCAACCGCACCGTAACGATCTGGTCGGGATCAAGTCCGCGGTTGGCTGGCGAGAAGGGAACCCGGGTGCCGATCGCCTACGTTCGCCGGTGGTAGTGGTTGCGGCGCGGCAGTTGCTCCGGGTCGAGCCAGGCCGGCGGCACGAACTCCGGGTGCCCGTCGCCGCCGAGGCGGACAGCCCAGTCGCTCTGATGGACGTGGCGGTGGTGGTGGCCGCAGAGCAGGACGGCGTTGTCGAGGCTGGTCGGGCCACCGTCAGCCCAGTGGCGGATGTGGTGGGCGGCGCACCAGCGCGGTGGTCGGTCGCAGCCCGGGAACGCGCAGCCGCCGTCCCGGAGGACCAGGGCTCGACGCAGCGGACCAGAGATGAGACGGCGCTGTCGACCCACATCGAGAACCTGGCCGGCACCGCCCAGCACGGCAGGCAGGATGGCGGCATCGCAGGCGAGCCGACGCACCGTGTCGGGGGTGAGCCGCAAGCCGACATCGAGCGCGCCGGCGCCCAATTGCCGGGTCAGCCCGTCGAAGCTGGCGGTGACGACGAGCTGCGCCGGGTCGCCGCCGGTCTCGGGCAGCTCGTCGGTGCGCAGCGCCAGCCGGCACACGTCGGCGAGGGCGTCGTGGCGGCGCTGACCGGCACAGCGGGTGTCGTCGGGGCCGGAGGGCGCGCTCAGCGGATCGATGGCGGCGCGCAGCAGCGCGGCGGCCTCCGGGTCGAGGGTGCCGCTGAGCCGGAGCCGCCCGCCGGCCTGCTCGGAGATGGTGACGTGCCGGTCGCGGGCCACCCGGGCGGCCTCGGCGGCCAGGGCCGCCGCAGCGGCGGCATCGGCGAGGTCGGGGGCGACGTGGTCGAGGATCCGAGTGCCCATCTTGCGCAGCAGGGTGGGATCGAACTGCTCGGCCCACTCCACCAGTACGCCGACGGCCTTGTCCGCGACCTCGACGCCCGCCGAGGCCGACACGGTGGCGGCCGTCTCGGCGATGACCCGGGCCTGCTCGACGCTGACCGCCCCATCCGCCAGGGCGGCCCGCACGCCGGGCGGTGCCACGTCGAGCGACGCAGCGAGCCCGACCAGCCGACGGGCGGCGGCGACGTCGAGGCGCAGGCGGTGGCGCAGCCACACCGCCGTCGAGGACGCGCCCTGAGCAACCGCGGTGCCCCGACCGTCCAACTCCCGCACGACCGCCAACTGCACTGACGCCAGCCGCTGCTGGAGCCGGTGCGCGGCATCGAGCGCCACGACCAGATCGTGCTCGGAGAGCGCCCACGTGGCGGCGTCGGTGCAGGTCGCCACCGCACTCTCCGCCCGCGCCAACTCATCGATCACAGACAAATTTTAGAACGGGTGTACGACAACTTCGGGCCCCTGGCCCGACCGAATGCCGCCCGAGCCGAGCAACTTCCTCAGCCTTCGGCCAACTCTTCGATGCCACGGCTGAACTGATCAAGCTCCACCCCAACCCGGCGCCCGATCCGACGGAGCTGTTCACCCGGGTTCTGGCGTGGACCGCCCAGCCATCCCCGTGAGGCAGGGCCGGTCAGGCGCTCTCGCGCTTGGCGCGGCTGGGCTGCACGCGCTTGGGTTCGCCGGGCATCTTGGGGTGGTCCGGCGGGTACGGCAGGTCGCCCTGGCCGGCTGCGGCGTCGCGCTCGGCCCACTCCAGCAGGGGCGTGATGTCCCACGGGGCGTCGTCGATGCCGGCGTGCGGGTCGCCCTGCTCGGCGAGGCGGGTCGGGACGCTGCGCAGGTCGAAGTCGTCCGGGTCGACGTCGGGCAGCTCGTCCCAGGTGACCGGGGTGGAGACGGTGGCCCGCGGGTTGGCCCGCAACGAGTACGCGCAGGCGATCGTCCGGTCCCGGGCCATCTGGTTGTAGTCGACGAAGACCCGGGTGCCGCGCTCCTCCTTCCACCAGGCGGTGGTCACCAGGTCGGGGTTGCGGCGCTCCACCTCCCGGGCCAGCGCGATGGTGGCGCGACGCACCTCGGTGAACGTCCAGCGGGGCTGGATGCGCAGGTAGACGTGCACGCCGCGCCCCCCGGAGGTCTTCGGCCAGCCGGTCGCGCCGAGCTCGTCGAGGAGCGCGCGGACCTCCCCGGCGGCGCGCGCCGCGTCGGCGAAGTCGGTGCCGGGCTGCGGGTCGAGGTCGATGCGCAGCTCGTCGGGGCGATCCACGTCGGCGGCGCGCACCGGCCACGGGTGGAAGACGATCGTGCCCATCTGTGCCGCCCAGGCCACGTGCGCCAGGTCGGCCGGGCAGAGTTCGGCCGCGCTGCGACCGCTCGGGAAGGTGATCTGGGCGGTGGTCACCCAGGGCGGCACGCCCCGCGTGGGCACCCGCTTCTGAAAGAACGCCTCACCCTCGATGCCCTCGGGGAAGCGTTGCAGCGTGGTGGGCCGGTCCCGCAGGGCGCGCATGATCCCGTCGCCGACCGCCAGGTAGTAGTGGAAGACGTCCGCCTTGGTGAACCCCCGCTGCGGGAAGATCACCCGGTCCGGACTGCTCAGCCGTACGCTGCGCCCGGCCACCTCGACCTCGGCGACCGCTGCCTTGGTGCCACCCATCCCGCGACCATATGCCACGCCCCCGACGTTCGACGTACCGTTGACGGGTGAGTCTTGACGACAACAACCTGCCCAAGACCGAGGACGAGTGGCGTGTCCGCCTGAGCCCCGAGGAGTTCCACGTCCTGCGGGAGGCCGGCACCGAACGCCCGTGGACCGGCGAGTACGTGGACACCAAGACCCAGGGCGTCTACCACTGTCGGGCCTGCGGTCTGGAACTCTTCTCCAGCGACACGAAGTTCGACTCGCACTGCGGGTGGCCGAGCTTCGACGACGCCATCCCGGGCCGGGTCAAGGAGATCGAGGACCGCAGCCTCGGCATGGCTCGTACGGAGATCCGCTGCGCCCGCTGCGACAGCCACCTCGGGCACGTGTTCCACGGCGAGGGCTTCACCCCCAAGGACACCCGGCACTGCGTCAACTCGATCTCGGTCCGGCTGGAACCGCGCTGACGGGCACGCTCAGGGCGTACCCCTGAGCAACTCGACCTCGGCGCTGCGGGACTGGTCGATCCGCCGGGCCAGGTCGCGGACCCGCTCGTTGCGGCCGACGCCGACCTGGGCCCGGGCCAGGTCGGCGGCGGCCCGCTGGTGGTCGGCGAGGACCTCGCGCAGCACCCGGTCGACGTCGGCGTCCGACGCGGCCCGCAGCCGGTCGAGCGCGGTGTCGTCGCCGTGCCCGGCGTGGTCGTGCCCGGCCGCGCTGACGCCCGGCCCGGTCGTGGGCAGCCAACCGCGCATGGCCGACAGCTCGTCGGCCTCGGTCGCCTCGATGGCGGCGGCCAGGGTGCGCAGCGCGTCGTCGCGCAGCCGGTCCCGGGCGAGCCGGACGATCTGCACCGTGCGTTCGCTGTGCCCGATCATCGTGCTCAGGAACACCACGTCGATGCCGCTCATCTCGGCTCCGGCCGGCGGCGCTCCGGCCGGCGGTGCTCCGGCCGCCGCGGGCCCGGCCGCCGCGGGCCCGGCCGCCGCCGACGCGGCTGGGGACGCGGGAGCCGGCGGGCCCTCCGACGGCCCGGCGCAGGCGGTGAGCAGCGACGCGGCGAGCAGGCACGTCAGCAGGGTTGCGCGGGGCATGCCGGGGGCTCCGATCATCCGGGGACGGCGACACGGGTGCGGCCGGGGCCGCACCCGTGCGGGTCAGACCTGTTGCCAGAGCGCCGGCACGTTCGGCGGCTCCCAGCCGGGGATCGCCGTGTGGGCCTGCCGGCAGCGGTACGTCAGTCCGCCGTAGGTGACCTGGTCGCCGACCTGGTACGCCCGGCCGGCGGTCCAGGTGCCACCCGTCGGGGGCGGGGTCGTCGGCGCCGTGGTCGGGCTGGTGGTCGGCCGCGGCGTGGGTGAGGTGGTCGGGGTGGGGGTGGGCGTCGACCCGCCGCCGCCGATCTGCACGTCGATGCAGGAGTAGAACGCGTTCGCGGTGTCGGCGATGTTCCACACGGCGAGGATCTTCTGCCGGCCGGAGAAGCCACCCAGGTTGACGGTGTGCGAGACCGTCGCGCCCGGCTGCTGCCCGTTGCCGTTGACCACGCCGACGCGGGTGTTGCCGATCCAGTACTCCCAGTTGCTGGTGGCGTGCCGGGCGGTGTTGACCCAGGTGAAGGTCAGTGAGCTGCCGACCGACGTGGCCGGCCAGCCCCGACTGTCGTCGTTGAGGACGGCGAACTGGGCGATGCCGGCGTTGCAGCTCTTCAGACCCTTGGGCCCTTCGACGCTCTGCGGCTCGTACTTGATCTGCCCGCAGTCGGGCACCCGGCCCTGCGCGCAGAGCGCCTGCCGGCTCGGTGGGGCGGAGACGTAGCCGTGCGCCTGGGCGGGCCCAGCGACGGTGAGGGTGGCGGCGACAGCGCCCGCCGCCACCAGCGGGACGGTGATTCTTCGACGCATGGGGGCAGCTCCTTCTCCAGGTGCGGTGAGGTGCCCCCAAGGTAATTTAAACTTTATTAACAGTAAAGGGCGTGGTCGATAAATACATCGATGGTGACGACTTCGCTCCTCAGAGTCGCAGCAGGCTGCCGCGGTCGTCGACCACGTCGGCCGTCTCGTCGTCGAGCCAGACCCCGCCGCTGGCGAGATAGCGGAACCGGTACTCCCCCGGGCTGAGCTTCACGGTCACCGTCCGGGTGCCGTCGCGGCGGGCCACCAACTCGTGCCGGCCGGGCTCCCAGTCGTTGAAGGAGCCCACGACGCTCACCGGGCCGGGCGGGGCGTCCCGTGGGAGGCAGAACGTCACCCGGGTCTGGCTGCCGAAGAGCTTGTTGCGTTTGATCATGGCGATCCTCCGGGGGTCACGGCGGTTCATCGGGCCTAACGGACGACACGCCGGAGCCGACACGCCGCCCGGCCCGACCAGCTGGCGGTAATTCGCCCGCCGCCACCCTGCCCTGAGGCACTCTGGTGGCACATGTCCTGATACGGGGGGTTTTTCGGTGGCAACCTGCGAGGTCTGCGGCAACGACTACTGGATGGCGTTCGAGGTGCACACCGTCAGCGGTGACGTGCACACCTTCGACTCGTTCGAGTGCGCGATCCACCGCATGGCACCCATCTGCGAACACTGCCAGATCAAGATCGTCGGGCACGGCGTGGAGGTCAACGGCCGGTTCTTCTGCTGCGGGCACTGCGCCCGCGCGGTCGAGGGCACCGAGGGCGCCGAGATCCGCGACGCCGTCGGCGCCCGCCCCGCCTGACCGCGCGCCCTGCGGTACGGTCGCCCGATGCGGCCACTGCTGGGCGTCCTGCCCCCGCCGCGCTCCTGAGCGGAGCGCCGCGCCCCACACCGACCGGGTGACCGACCCGGGCCGGCCAGTTCGCCGTACGCGCTCCGTCGACGTCGTCCCCGTCAACGTCACCCCACCGGAGCGCACCCGTGTCCACGTCCCGTACCGCGCCGCCGGCCGCCCCGGCCCCGGCCGCCCTGAAGGCCCGCACCGGCCTGATCCAGATCACCGTCACCGGAGTCCTGTGGGGCACCACCGGCGTGGCGGTGCAACTGCTGCGCGAGGGCACCGGGCTCAGCCCGGTGAGCATCGGCTTTTTCCGCCTCGCGATCGCCGCGCTCGTCCTGCTGGCGTGCACCGCCGGCCGGCTCCGCACGCTCCCGGCCGCCCTGCGCGCGGCACCCGTACCGCTGCTGCTCACCGGCGTCGGCCTCGGCCTCTACCAGGCGCTCTACTTCGCCGCCGTGGCGCTCGCCGGGGTCAGCGTGGCCACCGTGGTGAGCCTGGGCCTGGCGCCGGTGCTCGCCGCGACCTGGGAGTCGCTGCGGGCCCGCCGGCTCCCCGGCCCGGTACGCCTCGGCACCCTGGTCACCGCCGTGGCCGGGCTCGCCCTGATCACCGGGGCCACCGCCGAGCCCACCACGGCCGCGCCGGCCCCGCTGCTGGGCCTGCTCGCGGCCGCCGGGTCCGGCCTCGGGTACGCGGTGACGACCCTGATCAGCCGCCAGGTGTCGCAGCACACCGCACCGATGACACTGACTACCATCTCCACTGTGGTCGGCGCGCTGACCCTGGCGCCGATGGCACTGGTCGCCGGCGTCGCCGTCGACGTACGCCTCGACACCCTGGCGCTGCTGCTGCACCTCGGCGTCGTCACCACCGCCGTGGCGTACGCGCTGTTCTACGCCGGGCTGCGCACGACCGCGGGCAGCGTCGCGGCCGTGCTGACCCTGCTCGAACCGCTGACGGCGGCGGCGCTGGCCGTGGCGCTGCTGCACGAGCCGCTCCCACTGCCGGTGCTCCTCGGCGGCGCGCTGCTGCTCACCGCCGTGGCCGCCACCTACCTCGCACCGACCCGCGGGGACGCCGCGTGAGCCGGCCCGGCCTACCATCGGTGGGTGCCCCAGCAGACCACCGAGATCCGGGTGGCGTCCTTCGCCGACCTGGACGCCCGCACCTTCCACGACCTGCTCAAGCTGCGCATCGACGTGTTCGTGGTGGAGCAGAACTGCCCCTACCCCGAGCTCGACGGGCGGGACGTGGAGCCGGGCACCCGCCACCTCTGGTTGACCGACGGCGGCGCGCCGCTGGCGTACCTGCGGATCCTCGCCGACCCCGACGGCGCCGCCCGGATCGGTCGGGTGGTGGTGGCCCCGCAGGCGCGCGGCGGCGGGCAGGCGGGCCGGCTGATGACGGCGGCGCTGGATCTGGTCGGCAACCGGCCCTGCGTGCTGGAGGCCCAGTCGCACCTGGTCGATTTCTACGCCCGGCACGGCTTCGCGGCCAGCGGCCCGGAGTACGTCGAGGACGGCATCCCGCACACCCCGATGCGCCGCAAGGTCATTGACGTCTGACGATCGACCTGGCATCGTGCCGGGTAGAGCCAGCGCGGGAGCAACGCAGTAGGCACGGGAGCGGGCAACTCCCGGCTGTCCGGGTGTCGTCGTCCGACCTCATCCCCCCGGGGGCTCCATGTCCACTCTCGCCCGATCACCACGCGTGCTCCGGCCACTCGCCATCGCGGCGGCCGCCACGCTCCTGCTGACCACCGCGCTGAGCGTCGCGCTGGTCCAGCCCGCCTCCGCGCACGGCTCGGTCGTCGACCCGGCCTCGCGCAACTACAGCTGCTGGCAACGCTGGGGCAGCGACTTCCAGAATCCCCGGATGGCCACCGAGGACCCGATGTGCTGGCAAGCCTGGCAGGCCGACCCGCAGGCCATGTGGAACTGGAACGGGCTGTTCCGCGAGGGTGTGGCCGGCAACCACCAGGCCGCCGTCCCCAACGGCCAACTGTGCAGCGGCGGACGCACACAGAACGGTCGCTACAACGCCCTGGACACCGTCGGCGCGTGGAAGGCCACCCCGGTGTCGAACAACTTCCGGCTGCGCTTCTTCGACCAGGCCAGCCACGGCGCCGATTACATCCGGGTGTACGTGACCAAGCAGGGCTTCAACTCGTCGACCGAGGCGCTCGGCTGGGACGACCTGGAGCTGGCCGGCCAGATCGGCAACACCCCGGCGTCGCAGTGGAACCCGGACACCGGTGGCGTCTCCATCCAGATCCCGGTCAGCGCGCCGGGCCGCACCGGACGGCACATCGTCTACACCGTCTGGCAGGCCAGCCACCTGGACCAGTCGTACTACCTGTGCAGTGACGTGGACTTCTCCGGCGGCACGAGCACGCCGCCGCCCACCACGCCACCGCCGACGACCCCGCCGCCCACCACGCCACCGCCCACCACCCCGCCCCCGAGCACGCCGCCGCCGAGCACGCCGCCGCCGAGCACTCCCGCGCCGGCCGGCGCCTGCTACGCGACGTACACGATCACCGGTCAGTGGGCTGGCGGCTTCCAGGCCGAGGTGAAGGTGACCGCGGGGGCCAGCTCGCCGACGCAGAGCTGGTCGGTGAGCTGGAACTTCAACAACGGTCAGAAGGTCGCGTCCGCGTGGAACGCCAACGTCACCACCAACGGCACACTGGTGACCGCGCGCAACGTGAACTACAACGGCGCCCTGGCCGGCGGAGCGAGCACCACGTTCGGCTTCCTCGGCTCGTGGACCGGTAGCAACCCCGTTCCCCTGGTCTCCTGTACGAAGACCAGTTGATCCCCGTCCGGCGCCGCACCCGGGCGGGGGTGCGGCGCCGGCCGGCGGGGATCAGACCAGGCAGTTGACGATCTCGGCGACCGACCGGCGGCGGCCCGTGTAGAACGGGACCTCCTCGCGGACGTGCCGGCGGGCCCCGGAGGCGCGCAGGTCCCGCATCAGGTCGACGATCCGGTGCAGCTCGTCGGCCTCGAACGCGAGCATCCACTCGTAGTCGCCCAGCGCGAACGAGGCGACCGTGTTGGCGCGTACGTCCGGGTAGCCGCGGGCCATCTTGCCGTGCTCGGCCAGCATCTCGCGCCGCTCGGCGTCGGGCAGCAGGTACCACTCGTACGAGCGCACGAACGGGTAGACGCACAGGTAGGGGCGGGCCTCCTCGCCGGCGAGGAACGCTGGGATGTGGCTCTTGTTGAACTCCGCCGGCCGGTGCAGCGCCATCTGCGACCAGACCGGGGTCAGCGCCCGGCCCAGCGTGGTGCGGCGGAACCGCAGGTACGCGTCCTGCAGCGCGTCGCTCGACGCGGAGTGCCACCAGATCATCACGTCCGCGTCGGCGCGCAGCCCGGAGACGTCGTACACGCCCCGGATCACCACGTCCTTGCCGGCCAGCTCGTCGAAGAGGGACTCGACCTCACCGGTGACGTTGTCCCGCAGGGACGGCAGTGGGGCGCTGGCCCGGAACACCGACCACATCGTGTAACGGATGCTGTCGTTCAGCTCCCGCAACCGGGCCGCGTTGGTCTGCTCGGTCATCTCGCCGATCCTCCCAGTGCTGTGATGATCTCGTCGGCCGCCGTCTCGCCGGAGCGGACGCAGACCGGTATGCCGACACCGTCGTAGCCGGCGCCGGCCAGAGCCAGGGTGGGATGCGCGGCCCGCAACGCCGTCCGCGCGGCGGTCACCCGGTCGGCGTGCCCCGGGGTGTACTGGGGCAGCGCGCCGCCCCACCGCTGCACGTGCCCGTCGACCGGGGCGGGCAGCGGGGCGCCGAGCACCGCCGACAGCTCCCGGTGCACGGTCGCGGCCAGGTCCGCGTCCGGGCGTTGGAGCTGCGCCTCCTCGCCGTAGCGGCCCACCGAGGCGCGCACCAGCGCCAGCCCGTCCGGCCGCCGCAGGTGCCCCCACTTCGTGGTGAAGAACGTGGCCGCCTTGATCAGCAGCCCTTCGGTGCTCGGCACCAGGAAGCCGGACAGCTCGGGCAGCAGCGGCTGCGGCAACGCCAGGGTGACCAGCGCGACGCTCGCGTAGTCCAGCTCGCCCACGGCCGAGGCGGCCACCGGGGCCGGGCCGGCGAGCAGCCGGGCCGCCGGCCGGGCCGGCACAGCCAGCACCACGGCGTCCACGTCGACCAGCTCAGGATCGCGGGTCGGGCCGACGGTGAGCCGCCACCCCGTGCCGGTGGGCGTGAGGTCACGCACCGCGGCGTCCCGTCGTACCGTCGCGCCGCTGGCCGTCACCGCAGCCTCGACCAGGGTGCTGAGCCCACCCGCCAGGGTGCCGAAGACCGGGGCGCCCGGCGCGCGCGGCGCGGCGGCCTGCGCCGCCCGGACCGCGCCGACCAGGGTGTGCTCCACCCGCGCGGCACGGGCCAGCGCCGGCATCGTGGTGACCAGCGACAGGTCGTCCGCGCGGCCCGCGTACACGCCACCCAGCATGGGGTCGACCAGCCGGTCGACCACCTCGTCGCCGAAACGGGACCGGACCAGCGCGCCCACCGAGACGTCCGCGTCCGGCCCGACCAGCGGCCGGCCGCCGTCGGTGTCGGCGTCCGCGGCCGGGCGCGCGACCGTGGCCACCCGCTCCAGATCCCCGGGTACGCCCACCAGCGTCCCGCCCGGGATGGGGCGCAGCCCTCCGTCGACGACAAGCGCGGCCTGCCCGACGCTGGGGTGCACGATCTTCTCGGCCAGCCCGAGCCGGCGAGCCAACGCCACCGCCGCGCTCTCGGCCCCGGTCGGGTCGCGCATCAGGAACGACTCGGCGCCGAACTCCACCGGCGCGCCGGCCAACGTCCCGGTGCGCAGCTTGCCGCCCACCGCGCCGGACTGCTCGTACACAGTGATCTCGGTGCCCTCCGGCGCGCGGTCGCGCAGCCGGACCGCGGCGGCCAGCCCGGCGATCCCGCCGCCGACCACCGCCACCCGCCAGGGCTGCCGCATCGCCGTGTCAGCCCTGGTCGGCCCGGCGGCTGGAGACCTCGTGCACCAGCGCGACCACCCGGGTCAGCACGTCCGGGTCGGTCTCCGGCAGCACACCGTGGCCGAGGTTGAACACGTGCCCGGGGGCCGCCCGCCCCTGCGCCAGGATCCGGCGCACCTCGGCCTCCACCACCGGCCACGGCGCGAGCAGCACGGTCGGGTCCAGGTTGCCCTGCACCGCCTTGTCCGGGCCGATCCGGTGCGTGGCCACGTCCAGCGGAGTACGCCAGTCGACGCCGACCACGTCCGCGCCGGCCTCGCCCATCGCGCCGAGCAGCTCGGCGGTGCCGACCCCGAAGTGGATGCGCGGCACGCCCGCGTGCGCCAGCCCGCTCAGCACGGCCGTCGAGTGCGGCAGCACGTAACGGCGGTAGTCGGCCTCGGAGAGCGCGCCCGCCCACGAGTCGAACAGCTGCACGGCGGACACGCCGGCCTCGATCTGCACCCGCAGGAAGGCCAGCGTCACCTCGGCCAACCGGCCGCAGAGCGCGTGCCACAGCTCGGGATCGCCGTACATCAGCGCCTTGGTCTTCGCGTGGGTCCGCGACGGGCCGCCCTCGACCAGGTAGCTGGCCAGGGTGAACGGCGCGCCGGCGAAGCCGATCAGCGGGGTGTCGCCCAGCTCGACCACCAGTTGGCGGACGGCCTCGTCCACGTACGGGACGTCGTCGCGGCCGATCGGGCGGATCCGCTCGATGTCGGCGGCGGTACGGATCGGCTCGGCCACCACCGGGCCGGTGCCCGGCACGATGTCCAGGTCGATCCCGGCCGCGGCGACCGGCACCACGATGTCGCTGAACAGGATGGCCGCGTCGACCCCGTGCCGGCGCACCGGCTGGAGGGTGATCTCGGTGACCAGCTCCGGGCGACGGCAGGACTCCAGCATCGGCACGGTGGCCCGGATCTCCCGGTACTCCGGCAGTGAGCGGCCAGCCTGGCGCATGAACCAGACCGGGGTGTGCGGGCCGGGCCGACGCCGACAGGCCCGGATGAAGGGCGAGTCGGCCGGGCCGCCGGGGCGCGGGTGTCCGTCTCGGGCGGCAGTGCCCGTGGTGTCCGTGGTCATCGCCGCAATCGTGCCACGCCGCCCGACCCCAGCCCGCCGCGGGTGAACGGAAGGGGACGCACCTAACGTCCGTCGCGCGGCCGGGCGGTCGGGGTACGTGTCGGCGCGCCGTCGAAGCGGGTGGGCCGACGGCGGCATAGGCTGCCGACATGGCCCCCCCGATCGCGCTCCCGGAGACCTTCGCCCGCGCGGTCGCCGGGCTGCGGTCGCCGGCACCCCGACCGGAGATCACCCTCGAGGAGGTCGGCGCCCCCCAGCGGCTCGCGCCGTTCACGTTCGCGCTCTCCGCGACGGTGCTGCGCGACGGCGACGAGGTGGCCACCGGCCGGCTGATCCTCCTGCACGACCCGGCCGGGCACGAGGCCTGGCAGGGCACGCTGCGACTGGTCACCTACGTGACGGCGGAGTTGGAGGTCGACCTCGCCGCCGACCCGCTGCTCCCCGGGGTCGGCTGGACGTGGCTGACCGACGCCCTCGACACCCAGGACGCGGGTCACCGGGCGATCGGCGGGACGGTCACCCAGACCATGTCGACCCGGTTCGGCGACCTCGCCGGGCCACCGACGGCCGGCGACATCGAGATCCGCGCCTCCTGGACGCCCGTCGACGACGACCTCGCCCCCCACCTGCTCGGCTGGTGTGCCCTGCTCGCCTCGACGGCCGGCCTGCCCCCACCCGGGGTCACCGCCCTGGCCGACCGCCGTCCGGCCGCCACCGCCTGAGACCCCGGCGGCGGCCGGCACAGCGGATCAGAGGTAGTTCTCCGCCTCGTTGCACACCTTGTCGAGGCCCTTCATCGCCGCGTCGTACGCGCCCTTGTTCCCCGCCGCCGCCGCACCCAGCGCGGTGGTCAGCTTGTCCAGGCAGCTCGCGATGACCTTCTTCTGCCGGGCCTGCTCGTCGCGGTCGTTGCGGGTGCCGGTCAGGTCCTGCTCGGTGTTGTCGAGCTTGTCCTGCATGGCCTGCAGATCGGTCTTGAGCTTCCCGATCTCGGTGGTGTTGGCCGCGATCGTCCCGTCGCGCTGGCTGACCTGACCGGTGAGGCGCTTCTCGGTCCGGTTCAGCTCGTTGTTCTTGGTCACGAACAGCCCGGTCATCACCCCGCTGAGCACGAAGAGCAGCGCGGCCACCAGGGCCAGCACCAGCACCGCGCGACCCCGCCGCGGAGCCGCGGCAGCGCCGTACGGCACCATTCCGGGCGGGCCCGACATGGGCTGCCCGTACGCCGGGCCGGAGACCGGCGGCGCGGACATCGGCTGGCCGTACGCCGGACCGGAGACCGGCGGCGCGGACATCGGCTGGCCGGCGTAGGGCGGGGCGCTGGCCGGGTAGCCCGGCGTCTGCGGGGTGCCGTACTGCGGCTGCGTGGGCGCGGCGGCACCGTACTGCGGCGCGGCCTGACCCGGCGCGTACTGCTGCTGCGGTGCCGTCTGACCCGGCCCGTACTGCTGCGGCGGCGTGGGCTGGCCCGGCGCGTACTGCTGCGGCGCGGGCTGCCCGGCCGCGTGCTGCACCGTCGCGTCGGGGTCGGGCGCGTGCTGCACCGTCGCGTCGGTGCCGGCCGCGTGCTGCACCGTCGCGTCGGTGCCGGCCGCGTGCTGCACCGTCGCGTCGGGGTCGGGCGAGCCGGCCGGCGGAGTCGGGGTGGCGGGCGGGAGACCCTCCGGCCCGGTCGGTGGCTGGGACATGTTCTTCCTCCAGGTGAGCAGGTCCTCCGCCGGTAGGCGCGACGGACCAGGTGCAGCGGCGGGATCGTCCGGGACCGAGGACCCGGATGGGTCGGGGACGGCCGGGGAGGCCGTCAGGCGCGAGCGGCCGGGGAGGCCGTCGGTGGCGGGAGCGGCCGGGCGGCCGTGGGTGGCGCGAGCGGCTGGGGCCGCAGGTCAGCAGATCTTGAAACCGTCGCAGGCGACCTTGATCGGGATGGCGAGCCCGATGCCCTCGGCGTCACGAGCCTTGGCGGTGGCGATGCCGACCACCTGCTTGCTGCCGTTGATCACCGGGCCGCCGGAGTTGCCGGGGTTGATCGGGGCGTCGAACTGGATGGCCGGTCCGGAGCCGCCCTGCGCGGCGCGCAACGCGCTCACCACACCGGTCGTGACGCTGTCCTCCAGGCCGAGCGGAGCACCGACGACGATGATCTGCTGCCCGGACTTCACGGCGCTGGGTGCGGTGACCAGGCCGGCGAACTTGCCGGTCGCCCGCAGGTGCGCCACGTCGTTGGCCTTGTCGACCTTGACGATGGTGGCCGGGAAGCGCTGGTCCGTGCGCTCCAGGAAGACCTGCCGGCCGCCGCTCTCCCAGATCGACTCGACCACGTGGAAGTTGGTGAACAGGTTCGTGCCGCCACCGGCGGCCGGCTTGCCCACCGCGAACGCGGTGCCGGTGAACTGGCCGGCCCGCACCCGGAAGACGCTGGGCAGCACGGCGCTGGCCACCGCCTCGGGGTTGAACGCCGCCCCGGCCTGCTTCTCCAGCGCGTCCGTGCGCTGTTCCAGGCCGTCGAGGCGGGTGCCGTCGCCGTCCTGGGCCTGGGCCAGCCGGCGGTCGGTGGCGGCGAGCCGGTCGCCGAGCCGGTCGAGCTGGTACGCCTGCAGGCCGGCCACGGCGGCCAGCGCGACGACGAGCAGCACGGCGAGCACCACTGGCCAGCGACGCCGGGTGGGTCGCGCAGGCGGGGTGACGCCCGGCCAGCCGGGCTGACCGGGGTGACCCGCGGTCGGGAACGGCGGTGCGCTGGCCAGGTCACCGGCGGGCGGATAGCCGCCGGCGCCGTAGGCCGTGGGAGCGCCCGGGGCGTACGGTCCGGCGCCGTACGACGCCGGACCTGCCGCGTACGGCGCTGGCCCGGGCGCGTACGGCGCGGCCGTGCTGTGTCCAGCGGCGGGGCCCGGCGCAGCGGCCGTGGTGTGCGGGCCGGCCGGCACGGGCCCCTGGGGCGCCGCGCCCCACTGGCCGGCGTTGGGTGGGGCCGCCCAGCCGGCACGGGGTGCCGGGACGGCGGCGGAGGGCTCGACCCCGGGGCCCGGTGCACCGGCCCAGGTGGCGCCGACCTCCGGGTGCGGTTCGATGCGCGGCGGCAGGGGGCCCGGCCGTTCGGCCGCCCGCCCGCTCACGTCGTCAGGCTCGGCGCCCGTTGGCCGTGCGTCCCCCGCACCGAAGCCAGCCGTCATGATCGTCTTGCCCTTCCCCGTGGTCGTGCGCTTGCGGCCACGGCCCAGGATCACCCGAGCGGGGCCGGCGGCTCGATGGACCGTACCTGCGCGAACGGGCTTTGTCTCCCCCAATGTCCGGCATCCGAAGGGACACCTTGTGGACACCTGACCGACACACGCCGGACCGGCTGCACACGCCGGATCACGGCGCGCACTAGGGTTGGCAGGTGACCGACGAACCACCCCTGCGCCGTCGGCCCACCGAAGAACTCCCGGGACACGCACCCCAGCACCCGCCGTCGGCCCAGCCGCAGCCGGCGGGCGAGGGGCCCGACCCGACCGACGGTGGGCCCGTTCCGCTGACCGCCCCCCGCGACGGCACCCCTGATCCGGTGACCACCCCGGCCGAGCTCGCCGAGGTCGTGGCACGGTTCGCGGCGGGCACCGGCCCGGTTGCCCTGGATGCCGAGCGCGCTTCGGGGTACCGGTACAGCCAGCGCGCGTACCTGGTGCAGCTGCGCCGCGAGGGCGCCGGCACAGCGCTGATCGACCCGCTGCCGCTGCCCGACCTCAGCACGCTGGACGCGGTGATCGGCGAGGCCGAGTGGGTGCTCCACGCGGCCAGTCAGGATCTGCCCTGCCTGGCCGAGGTGGGGCTGCGTCCGCGCCGGCTGTTCGACACGGAACTGGCCGCTCGGCTGGCCGGGTTCGAGCGGGTCGGCCTGGCCGCGCTGACCGAGCAGCTACTCGGATTCACCCTGGAGAAGCATCACTCGGCGGCCGACTGGTCGAGTCGACCGCTGCCCGAGTCGTGGCTGACCTACGCCGCGCTCGACGTGGAGATGCTCACCGACCTCCGCGACGCGCTCGACGCCGAGCTGGCCCGGCAGGGCAAGTCGGCCTGGGCCGCCGAGGAGTTCGCCGCCCTGGTCCGGACCGGCGCCCGGCCGCCCCGGGTCCGCGCGGAACCCTGGCGGCGCACGTCGGGCATCCACCGTGTGCGCGGGGCGCGGGCCCAGGCCCGGGTCCGCTCGTTGTGGTACGCCCGGGACCAGATCGCGGCCCGGCGGGACGCCGCGCCCGGCCGGGTGCTGCCGGACTCGGCCATCGTCGCCGCGGCCGAGCTGGACCCGAAGGACGAGAAGACGCTGCTGACGCTGCCCGGCTTCGGGGGGCGGTCGGTCCGTCGGCTGGCCCGTACCTGGCTGGCCGCGCTCGACGACGCCCGGGAGCTGCCGGACGACGCGCTTCCGGTCATCCCGGCGGTGGAGGGCCCACCACCACCGCACCGGTGGGCCGAGCGGGACCCGGTGGCGGCCGGTCGCCTGGCCCGCTGCCGGGAGGCGGTGGTCCGCATCGCGGGCGAGCACAACCTGCCCCCGGAAAATCTGATCACCCCGGATTCGGTACGCCGTCTGGCGTGGAGCCCGCCGGAGGAGGTCATCGAGGACACGGTGGCGGAGTCCCTGCGCGGCTTCAACGCCCGCGAGTGGCAGATCGCCCTGCTGACCCCCGACCTGACCCAGGCCCTGGCCCCCAACCCCATCCCCTGACCTGCCCCCGCTCTCTGGTGTGGGGTGTGCCACAGCGGGGGGCGGGCGGCAGGTTGGTTACTGGCGAGTAGCATCCGGGGTAACGTGCCCGTTCGGCTAGGAGGCTCAAGTGCCCCGTGAAGTTCGGGATGTCGTCTTCGTCGACGGCGTCCGTACCCCGTTCGGCAAGGCGGGTGGCATGTACGCCAACACCCGCGCCGACGACCTGGTGATCCGCTGTATCCGTGAACTGCTGCGCCGCAACCCGCAGCTGCCGCCGGAGCGGGTCGAGGAGGTCGCCATCGCGGCCACCACCCAGATCGGTGACCAGGGCCTCACCATCGGCCGTACCGCAGCGCTGCTGGCCGGTCTGCCCAAGACCGTTCCCGGCTTCGCGATCGACCGGATGTGCGCCGGCGCGATGACCGCCGTGACCACCGTCGCGAGTGGCATCGCCATGGGCGCGTACGACGTCGCCATCGCCGGTGGCGTCGAGCACATGGGCCGCCACCCGATGGGTGAGGGCGTCGACCCCAACCCGCGCATCATCGCGGAGAAGCTGGTGGACCCGTCGGCGCTGGTCATGGGCGCCACCGCGGAGAACCTGCACGACCTGGTCCCGCACATCACCAAGGAGCGCACCGACGCGTTCGCGCTCGCCTCGCAGCAGAAGACGGCGAAGGCGTACGCCAACGGCAAGCTCCAGGACGACCTGGTGCCGGTGGCCATCCGCGACGCCGAGGGCGGCTGGGGTCTGGCCGGAGTGGACGAGGCCCCCCGCGACACGTCGCTGGAGAAGCTGGCCACCCTGAAGACCCCGTTCCGCCCGCACGGCAAGGTCACCGCGGGTAACGCGGCGGGCCTGAACGACGGCGCCACCGCGAGCCTGCTCGCCGACGAGGCAACCGCCCGCGAGCTGGGCCTGCCGATCGCCATGCGGCTGGTGTCGTTCGGCTTCGTCGGGGTGGAGCCGGAGGTGATGGGCGTCGGCCCGATCCCGTCGACGGAGAAGGCCCTGCGCCTGGCCGGGCTGACCATCGACGACATCGGACTGTTCGAGCTGAACGAGGCGTTCGCCGTGCAGGTGCTCGCCTTCCTCGACCACTTCGGCATCGCCGACGACGACCCGCGGGTCAACCCGTGGGGCGGCGCCATCGCCATCGGCCACCCCCTCGCCTCGTCCGGCGTACGGCTGATGACCCAGCTGGCCCGCCAGTTCGCCGAGCACCCCGAGGTCCGCTACGGCGTCACGGCGATGTGCATCGGCATCGGCATGGGCGGCACGGTCATCTGGGAGAACCCGCACTGGACGGAGGGCGACAAGTGAAGGCGCCGAACGAGGTCGTCACCAGGGCGCTGCTGCGCTCGGTGACCGTACCGGGGCTGGACCGACCCGCCGCCCTGATCACCCTGGACAACGGCTTCGACCACACCAAGCCGAACACCTTCGGCCCGGCCGGTCTGACCAGCCTGGACGAGGCCATCACGGCCGCGCTCGCCGCCGACCCGGCGTTCATCGCGGTCACCGGCAAGCCGTACATCTTCTGTGTGGGCGCGGACATCGTCGGCCTGCCGCAGCTCGCCGACCGCGCGCAGGCGCTGGAGATCGGCCGGCTCGGCCACCGGGTCTTCGCCCGGCTCAAGGACAGCACCGTGCCCACGTTCGCGTTCGTCAACGGCGCGGCCATGGGCGGCGGCCTGGAGCTGGCGCTGCACTGTCACTACCGGACGCTCTCCGGCGGCGCGGCGGCGCTCGCCCTGCCCGAGGTCTCCCTCGGTCTGGTGCCCGGCTGGGGCGGCACCCAACTGCTGCCGAACCTGATCGGCATCCCCGCCGCCACGCAGGTGATCATCCAGAACCCGCTCATGCAGAACAAGATGCTCAAGCCGAAGCAGGCCGCCGAGCTGGGCATCGCGGACGTGCTGCTGGAGCCGGCCGACTTCCTGGAGCGGTCGCTCGAATGGGCCGCCGGCGTGGTGCGCGGTCAGGTCACCGTGACCCGGCCCGAGGTCGACAAGGACATGTGGGCGGGCGTGCTCTACTTCGCCCGGGAGACGCTGAACCAGCGGCTGCACGGCGCGGTCCCGGCCGCGTACAAGGCGCTCGACCTGTTGGAGACGGCGAAGGACGGCGACTTCGCCGCCGGCACCGCCGCCGAGGACGAGGCCCTCGCGGACCTGGTCTTCTCCGAGGAGCTGCGCAGCGGCCTGTACGCCTTCGACCTCGTGCAGCGGCGGGCCAAGCGGCCGGCCGGCGCACCGGACAAGGGCCTGGCCCGCCCGGTCACCAAGGTCGGCATCGTCGGCGCCGGCCTGATGGCCAGCCAGTTGGCGCTGCTGTTCGCCCGCCGCCTCCAGGTGCCGGTCGTCATGAGCGACCTGGACCAGGCCCGGGTGGACAAGGGCGTCGGCTACGTGCACACCCAGATCGAGAAGGCCGTCACCAAGGGCCGGATGGACAAGGGCACCGCCGCCAAGCTCTACGGCCTGGTCAGCGGCACCGTCGACAAGGGCGCCTTCGCGGACGCCGACTTCGTCATCGAGGCGGTCTTCGAGGACCTGGGCGTCAAGAAGCAGGTCTGGGCCGAGCTGGAGAAGATCGTCTCCCCGGAGGCGGTGCTCGCCACCAACACCAGCTCGCTGTCCATCACCGAGATGGCCGCGGAGCTGGAGCACCCGGAGCGGGTGGTCGGCTTCCACTTCTTCAACCCGGTGGCCGTGCTGCCGCTGCTGGAGATCGTCCGGGGCGAGCGGACCGACGACGCCACCCTCGCCACCGCGTTCGCGGTCGGCAAGCAGCTCAAGAAGTCGAGCGTGCTGGTCAAGGACGCCCCGGCGTTCGTGGTGAACCGGCTGCTCACCCGCTTCCTGGGCACCGTCTTCGCGGCCGTCGACGCCGGCACGCCGTTGGACGTGGCGAACAGCGCGCTGGACCCGCTGGGCCTGCCGATGCGCCCGCTCGCCCTGCTCCAGCTCGTCGGGCCGGCCGTGGCGTACCACGTGGGCGGCACCCTGCACGAGGCGTTCCCGGACCGGTTCGGGGTCAGCGAGAACCTCAAGCGGATCGCCGACTCGGGCCAGCCGATCGTGGTCGACGACCAGGTCAACGACGAGGTGGCCAAGCTGCTCGTCGTCGGTGACCAGCCGCTGACCGCCGAGCAGGTACGCCAGAACGCGCTCGACGCGCTCGCGCAGGAGATCCGGCTGATGCTGGACGAGGGCGTGGTCGCCGAGGCGCAGGACATCGACCTGTGCATGATCCTGGGCGCCGGTTGGCCGTTCCACCTGGGTGGCGTCACGCCGTACCTGGACCGGACCGGCACCAGCGAGCGGGTCACCGGCCGGCGGTTCCTGCCGCTCGGGGCGGCGAGCCTGCCCGCCTGACACGACCCCAGCACCACCGTCGCGGTGGCCGGACCGTCCCTCGTGGACCGGGCCGGCCACCGCGCTCGTTGGTGACCGGCCCGGGAGCGCGCGGGACCGGGCGGGACCTGGGCGGGGGCCACGCTGGGGCGGTCGCCGGGTTACGATCACGCGCTTTGCACACCCATCCTGGAGCTGACTGATGTCCCAGCCGCCGGCCAACCCCTTCGGCCCGCCGCACGATTCCCCTCCCCCGCCGCAGCAGCCGGGCCAGCCGGCCGTGCCGCAGCAGCCGGGCCAGCCGCAGCAGCCCGGCGGTTGGCCGCCGCCGCAGCAGCAGGGCTTCCCGCCGGCTCAGCCGGGGCAGCCGTACGGCGACCCGAACCAGTTCGGCGGCCCGCCACCGGCGAAGAAGTCGAACGTCGGCAAGATCATCCTGATCGTGCTGGCCGTGGTGCTCGTGCTCTGCCTCGGCGGCGCGGCGATCACCTGGTTCGCGGTCAAGGACGAGGTGGGCGACGTCGTCGACGCCACCAAGACCCGGGTGGTCGCGCCGGCCACCCTCGCCGGCCGGGCGAAGAACACCGACCCGCAGTTGCAGACGATCGCCGACCAGATGGTCACCGAGATGAAGACCGAGGTGCAGAACGAGACAAGCACGATCGGCGCGTTCTACGGCGATCCGGCCAAGCAGGACCTGATCATGATCACGGCGGTGTCCGGCGTGATGGCCGACCCGAAGAAGGAGCTGGACGAGGCCGTCACCGGGCTGTCCAGCGAGCTGTCGGTGACCAACATGGCGGTGGCCGAGGCGGGCCCGCTGGGCGGTGACGCGCGCTGCGGCGACGGCAAGACCGAGGGCGTGCCGCTCGGCGTCTGCGTCTGGGCCGACCGGGGCAGCGTGGGCCTGGTGGTCATGTACTTCAAGTCGGCCGAGGAGACGAAGGCCGAGTTCGTCACCATCCGGGGCCAGATCGAGCAGCGCTCCTGACCCGTGCACGACCGGGGCCCCGGCCACCTCACGGTGATCGGGGCCCCGCCGTACGGCACGGACCGCTCAGGCTCCGGCCACCGGGAAGTACGCGTTCAACTTGCTCCGCAGGTGGGCCGCGTAGATGAAGCCGAGCGCCGGATTGCCGCGGTACGCGCTGGCCGTGCCGCTGCCGGCGTCCACCGCCACCGGACGGGCCACCGCGGCGAACTTCATCTGCTGGCCCCCCTGCGCCCACGCCGAGGCCGCCGGCTCGACCTGGGTGCCGACCAGGGCGGGGAACACGGCCACGCCGTTCTGAAAGCCACGCAGCTGCCCCTTGCGGGCCAACACGTAGTCCATCGCCGTGGCGGTGAACCTCTGCAGAGCGTCCGCCGTGACCAGCGTCGTCGGCGCGGCCACCGTGAACAAATGCAGCTTGGTCGCCATCCACCGCATCCTGAAGTCGCCCCGGTAGCCGATCAGCACCGGTACGCCGCCCCAGTCCTCGGTCCGCACCTCGCAGCCGTCGGCCCGAAGCCGCTCGCCGGTCGCGGTGAGGTACGCCTGCACCGGCTCGGTCGCCGTCGTGTCCATATCTGCCCACACATCCTTCATCTGGCTGCTGTGGTCGCTCATCCAACACCACGCCAACCTGTTACGCCGTCCCGTGGATCACGGCGACGCGACAGGATCCCCGGCGGCCGTCTCCAGCGCCTGGACCGGCTCGACGTCACCCGTCGCCGCGACGCCCGCCGGTGACGTGGCCCGCTCGGCCGCGCTGCGCAGCACGCAGAACTCGTTGCCCTCCGGGTCGGCGAGCACCACCCAGCCGGAGCCGTCCGGCCGGATCTGGTCCGCGACGTGCACCGCGCCGATGCCGAGCAGCCGCTCGACCTCGTCGGCCCGCGACCGGTCGGCCGGCTCCAGGTCCAGGTGCAGTCGGTTCTTCACCGCCTTGCCCTCGGGCACGGCGATGAACAGCACCTCCGGCCCGCCCGGCGGCAGGAGCATCGCCTCCGGGTCGCCCGGAAAGTCGTCGGGCTGCCGGGGGCAGTCGAAGACCTGCGACCAGAAACCGGCCAGGGCGTACGTGTCGCGACAGTCGAAGCTGATGTTGTGGATCGTCGAACTCACGGTTGGTCCTCCACAGTGGTGATGGCGACACGTTCCCCGGCGCTGCGCAGCACGCAGAACTCATTGCCCTCCGGGTCGGCCAGCACCGCCCAACCCGTCCCGTCGGCATGCCGCCGGTCGGCGACCATCGTGGTGCCGAGGCCGAGCACCCGCTCGATCTCCTCGTCGCGGGTTACCGCCTCCGGATCACCCGGGACGTCCTCGCTGTGCCGGGCGTAGGCCGAGCACGGCCGACCAGAAGCCGGCCAGGGAGTACGTGTCGTGGCAGTCGAAACTGATGTTGCGGATCCGTGGATACACGGGGGGTCCCTCCATGCTCGGATGGGGACGCTCCGCTGCCCGGGGTCAGCCGGCGACGACCCGGGGTGCGGAGCCCTGACTGGTGGACATCGACGTACCCCCCTTCGCCTCCGAGCTGACGGCGTGATCTTGCCACCGGCCGAGCGCCGTGTGCAACCCAATTCAGCCGGTGGTGGTCACCGCACCGGTCACCGCCGGGGCGTCCGCGGTCGGCAGGGTGACCGTCACCTCCAGGCCGCCGCCGGGCTGGGCGATCACCCGGACGGTGCCGCCGTGCGCCTGGCAGACCGCCCGGACGATGGACAGGCCCAGGCCGGAGCCGCGCGCCCCGGTGCGTTCCCGGCCACCGCGCCGGAACGGCTCGAACAGTCCGGGCACGTCGGCCTGGTCGACCTCGAAACCGGTGTTGCCCACCACCAGCCACGAGCGGTCGCCGTCGGTGCCGGTACGCACCCAGAGCCGACCGTGCAGGTGGTTGTAGCGGACCGCGTTCTCGATCAGGTTGCCGGCCAGCCGGTCGAGCAACCCCGGATCGCCGACCACCGGCGCGGATTCCAGCGACGTCTGCACGCGCAGGCCGATCCGCTCCACCTCGCGGCGCATCGCCGACAGCGCGTTGGCGGTGCCCGTCGCGAGGTCGCACTCGGTACGCCGGCCCAGCCGCCGCCCGGCCTGCGCCTCGCTGCGGGCCAGCACCAGCAGCGCGTCCACCAGGCTGTTCGCCCGCTCCGAGGCGTCCCGGACGACGGTCGCCATCCGGCGGTACTCGGCGGCGTCCGCGTCGTCGTCGCTGAGCGTCACGTCGATCTCGGTCCGCATCACGGCGAGCGGGGTCCGGAGCTCGTGCGAGGCGTTGGCCACGAAGCGCTTCTGCGCCTCGAACGCGGACGCGATCCGGTCCAGCATCGCGTCGAACGTCTTGGCCAGCTCGGCGACCTCGTCGTCCGCGCCCGAGTAGCCGATCCGCTGGTCCAGCGTCGCCTCGCCGAGCCGCTGGGCGGTCGCGGTCACCTGGTGCAGGGGCCGCAGCGCCCGGCCGGCCACGGCGTACGCGCCGGCCACCCCGACCACGCTGATCGCCAACAGCGCGACCAGGCCCTTGGCCAGCAGCTCCCCGGAGGCGGCGTCGACCAGCTCCCGCTGCCACTGGGCGGCGTCCATCCGCCCACCGTCGGAGAGCAGCACCGTCGTGCCGGGCAGCAGCTCGTCGGTGGGCCGCAGCGCGTCACGGACCAGCAGCCAGGCCAGCAGCACCAGGATCGCGCCCGCGCCGACCAGCAGCACCCCGTTGAGCAGCGTCAGCCGCAACCGCAGGGTGGGTCGCAACCGCCCCGGCCGGCTCACGGCAGGACCTCGGCCGTGCGGTAGCCGGCCCCCACCACCGTCTCGATCAACGGCGGGTCGCCGAGCTTTCGACGCAGCGTCATGACGGTCACCCGGACGATTGTGGTGAACGGGTCGGTGTTGGCGTCCCACACCCGCTCCAACAGCTCCTCGCTGGACACCACCGCGCCCCGGGCCTTGAGCAGCTCACTGAGCACGCCGAACTCCTTGTTCGTCAGGTCCATCGGCACACCGGCGCGGGTGGCGACCCGGCGGGCCGGGTCCAGCACCAGGTCCGCCAGTTCGAGAACCGGCGGCGCGGCCGGGGTGGCCCGCCGGCCCAGTGCCTGCACCCGGGCGACCAACTCGTCGAACGCGAACGGCTTGGGCAGGTAGTCGTCCGCCCCGAGCTGCAACCCCTCCACCCGGTCGGCCACCGTGCCGCTCGCGGTCAGCATCAGCACCCGGGTCAGCGCCCCGGAGGCGGCGAGGTCGGCGCAGATCTGGTCGCCGTGCACGCCGGG
The DNA here is from genome assembly GCF_040608295.1 of Micromonospora sp. NPDC005197. Lineage (NCBI taxonomy): Bacteria > Bacillati > Actinomycetota > Actinomycetes > Micromonosporales > Micromonosporaceae > Micromonospora > Micromonospora sp. NPDC005197. The sequence continues at coordinate 37,009 of NZ_JBEXHY010000039.1, forward strand.
CAGGTCGCGGTCGAGCACCACCACGTCGTACCGGGTGACGAACGCCGCCTCGTGGCCGGCGTCGCCGTCGTACGCCACGTCCACCGCCATGCCCCGCTTGCGCAATCCACGCGCGATCGCGTCGGCGAGGTTGCGTTCGTCCTCCACCACCAGTACCCGCATCCCGGCCTCCTCGCTGCTGACCACCGACAACCTAGTGCCGGCGGGCAACAATCCTCCCTCGCCGCCCACACCGACCCGGCGGTGGTCAGCCAGGCAACCGCCACAGCCCGTACGCGCTGTCTCGGCGCCGGCAGAGCAGTCGCCCGGTGAGGGCCTGACAGTCCCCGGTCGCGTCCCGCAACACGTCCAGCATCCGTGCCCGGCCACCGGCGACGTCCAGCTCGGCGACGAGCAGGCCCCCGTCGGGATGGCGGCGTACGCCGATCAGCGGGTCGCCGAGGGCGAACCGGGCCAGCTCCCACCGACCCAGCTCGGCCAGCACCCGGCCGGTCGGTGGGTCGAGCACGACGAGTTCCTCCGCGCCCGGCCCGGCGCTGCTCACCGTGGTGGCCACCAGCCGACCGGCGTAGGGCCAGACCCACCCCCAGCGGTCGCTCCCCCAGAGGTCCCGACCGGTGGCGGTGTCGAGCGCCCGCAGCCCGCCGGAGCGGGTCTGCACGCAGATGACGACGCCACAGTCCGACGCGTACAGCGCCTCGCCGGCGGGCACACGCCACCGCTGGCGCAGGTCGTCGAGCCCGTACGCGGTGATCGTGGCCGACGGACCGCCGATGGTGAGCAGCAGGTCGTCCGCCAGTTGCACGGACAGGCTGGACCCACCGCCGGAGGCGCCCAGGTCGGTGCGGGCCAGCACCGCGCCGGTGGTCGCGTCGCGGACCTCGGTCGACCCGCGCAGGCGGACGACGACCACGCGGTCCACCCCGTGCTCGCCGTCGTGAAAGACGAACTCACCGCCGGGGCTGATCGGCACCTGCCAGCGCACGGTCCCGCAGCACGGGTCGACCCCGCGCAGGGTGTCCAGCTGGTCGTCGCTGCCGGCGGACCACATGAGGATGTTGCCGTCGGGAAGCGCGGCGGGGTTGCCGGGCTGCTGCCAGCGGTACGCCCCGGTCCGGCGGTCCAGCGCCATCGTGAGCGTCCCCTGACTGTCCGGGCCGACCTCGTGGCCGGTGACCAGCAGCGTCTCGCCCTGCTGCGCGACTCCCCAGTACCGGCCCTCGGTCGGCAACGGCACCTGCCAGGCCGGCTCGCCGCCGGGCAGCCAGGTGGCGGTGATCCGCCGCTGCCCCGTGCGGCCGAGCGGCTCGACGAGGACGAAGAGGTCGTCGGTGACCAGCGCGTCGGCGCCGAGCTCGGCCTGCACCGTCACCACCTCGCGCCGGTGCAACGGCCCCGAACCGGCGAGGCCGGCGAGCACCAGCAGCAGGACCAGCGCGCAGCGCAGGGGCCGCTGCCGGGCCAACGGCGGGCGGGGCAGCCGGACGGTGTCGAGGTCCGGCCCGTGCCGCAGCTCCCCGAGGTCGATCACCGGACCGGTCACCGGGGCAACCGCCACAGCGCGGTCGAGCCGTCGAGGCGGCGGCAGAGCAGGACGGGCAGCGCCGCCTGGCACCCACCGACCACGCCCGGCAGCACGTCCAGGATCCGCGTCCGACCGGCGGTGAGGTCCAGCTCGGCGACGACGAGCCGGCCGTCGGGAGTCGGCCGTACGCCGATCAGCGGGTCGTCGCGGCGTAGCTGGTCCACCAGCTGCCACCGGCCCAGCTCAGCGCGTTCCCGCCCGGTCTGGGCGTCCCGCACCGCGTACCGTTGCTCGGGCGCGGCCACCAGCAACATGTCCCGCCGGACGTCGACCAACGTGTCCGGCCCCGGGTCCGACCAGCGAACGGCGCCGGTGGCGGGGTCGATGGTCTGGATGGCGCCGGTCTGCTGGACCGTACAGAGCAGGTCCGCACACGGGACCGCCCAGGCCACCAGCGGCACCGACGACGTCCACACCCGGTCCAGTCCGGGCAGCCGGAAGGCGACCAGCCCGGTGCTGCCGGGCGGGACGAGCAGCACGAGGTCGTCCACGACCTGCACCCGCTGGAACGCCGACCGGGCACCGGGCAACGTGTCGACGCTGCGCAGCAGGTCGCCGCTGCCGGCGTCGTACACCTGCAGCTCACCGGTCGGCTGGACGAACACGATCTGGTCGACCTGACCCGCCGGCCCGTGGTAGTCGGGGCTGCCGGACGGGATGGGCACCGACCAGAGCACCCGGCCGGTGTCGGGCACCACCCGGCTCACCGTGCCCGGCCCGTCGCCCAGGTCGTTCGCGAGGAGCAGGCCCCCGTCGGCCGTTCGCCTGGCGATTCCCGGCTGGCGCCAGCGCCGCTGGCCCGTCCCGGCGTCGAAGGCGGTGGTCTCCAGCACCCCGTTCGCGGTGCTGGCACCCACCGCCAGCAGCATCCCGCGGTCGGCCCAGACCGCCAGGAAGTCGCCGCTGCGTTCCAGCGGTGCGCGCCACCGGCGCCGCACGCTGTCCCCGCCCCTCGGCCCGGGACGGCCGTAGGCGGTCAGGTACCGGTCGCCGATGGGAGTCGACGTGTCGACCACGACGATGGCGTCCTCGGTGAGGTACACCGAGGCGCCCGGCGAGGCCGGCACCGACGTCACGATCCGTTGCCGCACCGGGGTCGCGCTGGCCAGCGTGACGAGGGCCAGCAGCAGCACCGCCGCGCTGCGCAGCCGACGGCCGGCGGCGCGCGGTCGGCGGGCCGTCGCCCGCGACTCGGGCTCGTCCCGGACCTCGCCCAGCTCGATGATCGACAACGGCCGTCCCTCCATCGCCGGTCGGGTCGGCCGGGGGCGGCCCCGGCAAACCGGCCGTGGGCGTACCGGCCCGGCAAAAGCGACGCATCCTCGCCTGTACGATGGCGCGTCGTGGCTGTGCCGGTGGTAGACCCCTCGCTGAATCCCGTGACCGACGCCGAGCCGGCCGAGGCCGAGCCGACACGGCGGCCTCGACGCCGTCCGGCCCGAGCCGACCTGTTGGCCCTCGGAGCCTATGTGGTGCTGGGCGTCTTCGTCTGCCTCCACTACTGGGGGGACGTGACCGGCCGGGTGTCCTCGCACCTGCCCACCGACCACAGTTGGTTCGAGTGGCTGTTCGCGCACGGCGCGTACTCGGTGCAGCACCTGGAGAACCCGCTGTTCACGGCCCGGCAGAACGCCCCGGACGGGGTGAACATGATGGCCAACACCTCGCTGCTCGGGGTGACCCTGCCGCTGTCGCCACTGACGATGCTGTTCGGTCCGCAGGTCACGTACGCGCTCTATCTGGGTGGGGCTCTGGCGGCCACCGCCGGCACCGCCTACTGGATGCTCTCGCGGCACCTGGTGCGCTCCCGGGCGGCGGCCTTCGTCGGCGGGGCGTTCCTCGGCTTCGCGCCGGGCATCATCCACCACGCCAACGGCCAGCCCAACTTCGTGTCCAACTTCCTGCTGCCGTTGATCGTGGTGCGGGTGCTGCGGATGGGCGAGCCGGGCCGGTGGCGGCGCAACGGGCTGGCGCTCGGGGTGCTGGTGACCTACCAGATCTTCATCAACGAGGAGATGCTGCTGCTCACCGCGCTGGCCTGCCTGGTCGTCGTGCTGGCGTACGCGGTGCAGCGGCCACGGGCGACGCGCGCCGCGGCCGGGCCGTTCCTCGCCGGGATGGGCGTCGCCGGTGGGCTGGCGCTGCTGCTGGCGGCGTACCCGATCTGGTTCCAGTTCAACGGCCCGCAGTCCTACCGCGGGCTGCAGGGTGGCGTGTTCCACAACTGGGGCGAGGACCTGGTCGCGTTCGTGACCTTCGCTCGGGACACCTGGGCGGGCGACCCGGCGGTGGAGCAGACGATCGGCATGACCGAGCAGAACACCTGGTTCGGCTGGCCGCTGGTGCTGCTGTCGGTGGTGGCCCTCGTGCTGCTGGTGCGCCGTTCGCTGGCCGCCCGGATCGTCGCGGTGCTGATCGTGGTCTTCACGGTGGCCGCGATCGGGCCGCGGGTGCGCTTCGACGGCGTGGAGACCGGGGTGCGCGGCCCCTGGTCGTACGTGCCGGACGACCTGCCCCTGGTCGAGATGATGATGCCGACCCGGTTGACCCTGGTGGTCGCCGCCGCGGTGGGCGTACTGCTGGCGCTGACCTGGGACGCGGCGCACCGACAGGGCCGCCCGGTGGCGGCGCCGGGCCGCGTGCCGGCACCGCGCGCCGGGGAGCCGGCGACGTCCGACGAGCCGGCCGCGGCCGCGCCGGTCGCGCCGCGTCGCCGGTGGCTGCGCCCGCTGGGGTACGCGGCGGTCGCCCTCGCCCTGCTGCCGCTCTTCCCCCGACCGCTGCCGGCCCAGCAGATCGACCCGCCGCCGCACTTCATCACCGCCGGCGGCTGGCGACCGTACGTGCCGGAGGGCCGGACCCTCGTGCCGGTGCCGATCCCGAGCAACGTGCACGGCCTGCCCACGCTGCGCTGGAGTGCCCTGACCGGGCAGGAGTTCCCCGTCCCGGGCGGCTACTTCATCGGCCCCAACGAGCTGGGCGAGGGCGTCTTCGGCGCACCGAACCGGCCCACCAGCAGCCTCATCTACTCCACGATGGACGCCAACGCGGTCCCCGTCCTCACCGACGAGAACCGCCGCCAGGCCGTCGAGGACCTCCGGTTCTGGCGGGCGTCGGTGGTGGTGCTCGGCGCACACCCGCGCGAGGCGGTGCTACGCGAGCTGGTCACCGCACTGATCGGGCCGCCGCAGCGGGTCGACGACGTCTGGGTCTGGAATGTCCGCGCGCTTGTGGATCAGCGCTAGCCGACCAGCGTCCGGACGTCCCACAGCCACCCGCCGTCGACCGGGCGGCCGGGGCCGAGCAGCTCCTCGACTGTCCGGCGGACCGGTTCGTCGTGCGTCGACCGGCCGAGCACCACCACGGCGGCCCGCCAGTGCCGCAGGTCGTCGACGGCCTGGCGGCGGTCGGCCTCGGTGAGCACCGGCACCGCGCCGGTCTCGGCGACCCGGCGCAGCAGCACGGCGGTGGGCCGGTCCGGGGCGCCCCAGCGGGCCGCCGGGTCGTCCGGACCACTCGGCCCGATGAAGTACCCGCCCGGGGCGCGGAACGCCAGGCCGGTGCGGGCGGACCAGAGCATCACCGGGCTCAGCGCGGCGCCGGTCACCGGGGGCACCGCCACCACGGTCCGGCCCGCAGGCACCAGCGACCGCCACCCGCCGTCGGCGACGAACCCCGGCACCGGCGCGACCGGCACCGCCCGGATCGGCGTCGGCGTCAGCGGCAGCAGCGCGGCGGCCACCGCTCCCGCCCCCAGCAGTCGTACCGGCAGTCCCGGCACGGCCGGTGACCGGCGAGCCGCCCGCACCCGGTCCACGAAGAGCGCCACCAGGACACCCAGCACCGGCACGCAGACCAGCGCGAACCGGGCCGGCACCGCGAGGTCGAGCAGCGGCAACCCGGCGACCAGCCGGTACGGGCCCGCGACGCCTGTGGCGTTGCCGTCCACCCGCAGGTCGGTGCCGAGCGACAGCAGGGCGAAGACGACACCGCAGCCGGCCAGCGCGCGGACCAGCGGCCGTCGCCACAGCCAGATCACGATGACCACGGCGAGCACCAGCAGGCCGGGGCCGAAGAACGAGTTCTCCTCGGTCGGGTTCGGTGAGAGCAGCCCCGGCAGCCAGTCGTCACCGAGCACGGTCTGCCGGGCCGACGCGGTGAACGACGCGGCGTCGAGCTGGAAGCCGTGCGCGGCGAAGGCCATCCCGGTGTAGTGCTGCGGCCCGTGGAACTGGAACCACAGTGGGTACGCCAGCAGCGTCACCGCCACCACGGCCGCCACCGCGAGTCGACCGAGCAGGGCCGGCGCGAGGCGGCGGGCCGCGGCCCGGTCGGCGAGGGCGTAGCCCAGCGCGAACACCCCGGCGGCGAGCGCCAGGAAGACGAGCACCTCCTCGCCGATGAACACCTGCCACACGAGCAGCAGCCCGAGGCCGACACCGGGCCGCCACACCCGGCGCGGGCTCGACCCGGGACGGAACACCAGGGCGAGGATCGCCGGTAGCAGGAACTGGGCGGCCACGTGCAGATGCGCCCCGGCCTGGGCGATCATGCCGGGGGCGAAGCCACAGACCAGCCCGCCGAGCGCCGCCGCGGAGCGGGCGGTGACCAGTCGACGGCGCAGCAGCGCGTACCAGGCCGTGGCGGTGCCGGCGAGGCAGCCGACCACCGCCACGCAGAACGCCGCCTGCGAGCCGAACAGCAGCGTGACCGGGGCCAGCGGGACACCGAGGCCGAGCACCGAGGTGTTCGCCATCAGGTTGACCCCGTCCGGCGCGTTCAGGGCGGTGCTGAAGAGCGGGTTCTCCCCCGCGACGACGGCGTGTGCCGCGTGGGCCAGCATCCACTCGAAGAGCACCTGGTCGCCGGCCTGGTGGAACAGCCGCCCGGGGTGGCCCCACTGGGCGCTGGTCAGCAGCACCGCCAGCCCCAGGTAACCGGCGATGACCAACGCGTCCGGCAGCCACGCCGGCCGGGGTGGGCGCGCGGTGGGCGGACCGACCGTCGCCGTCTCCGTCGGCGACGACGTCGTTCCGGTGGACATCAGACCGAGCGGTCGGTCAGCGTCCGAACGTCCCACACCCAGACGTCCAGCTCCTGGCGACCGGGGCCGACCAACTCCTCGACGGTACGCCGCAGCGGTTCGACGTGCTGCTGACGAACCGGCAGCACCAGGATCGCCGCGTGCCAGTGCCGCAGCTCGTCGGTGAAGCGCCGACGCTGCCGGTCGTCCAGCTTGGGGGTCCGGCCGGTGGTCGCCACCTCCTCCAGCAGTTGGCCCACCCCGCTGGGCCGGCCGCCGAACCGACCGGGGTCGCCGGTGTTGCCGTTGCGGGGGGCGAGGAAGTAGCCACCCGGGATCTTGAAGTCGAGGTTGGTGGCCGCCGCCCAACGCATGCCGTGGGTGTTGCCCATGCTGGGCACCGGGATCGGCACCAGCGTCTGGTCCGGGCCGACGTACGCCCGCCAGCGGTCGGCGGTGATGAACTCCGGCACCGGCGGCCGGGACACCATCCGCAGCGGCATCGGGGCGATCGGCAGCAGCGCGAACGCCAGGCCGGCGGCGGTGAGCGTCCGGACGGTACGCTGGTCGGCCGGGCGCAGCTCCCAGGCCCGCTCGACGGCGAGCGCGAGCAGCAGACCGATGACCACAGTGGTGATCAGGCCGAACCGGGTCGGCACGACCGCGTCCAGCAGGGGCAGGTGCACCAGCAACTCCCACGGCCCGGTGATCAGCTCCCGGTCCCACCAGGAGATCCGCTCGCCGAGGGAGAGCAGGGCGAAGAAGCCACCGGTCGCGGCGAGCGCCCGCACGACCATCTCCCGCCGCAGCCACACCACGACGCCGACGGCGAGCAGCGACAGGCTCCAGCCGAAGAAGGCGTTCTCCTCGGAGTAGTTCGGGGCCAGGTTGACGTTGGCCCGCTGGTTGCCGCCGAGGGTGGCCGAGCCGGGGGCGAAGAAGGCGGCGATGTCGTTGCCGTAGTCCTGCACGGCGTCGCTGAGCCCGTGGTACGCCATCGGCCCGGCGAACTGCACGTACAGCGGGTACGCCAGCAGCGCCCCGGCCAGCAGCGCGCAGGCGGCGAGGCCGGCGGCCAGCGGTCGCCACGCCGCCCGCCAGCGGGCCGGCTCCTGGGCCACCACCGCGAGCAGGAAGATCCCGCAGGCCAGCGCCGTGAAGAGCAGGATCTCCTCGTTGATGAACGCCTGCGCGGTGACGAGCAGGGCGAGCAGGGCACCGTCGCGGACCGGCCGGCGCGAGCGGGTGAGCACCAGCACCCGCCAGACGATGAACGGCAGCAGGAACTGGCTGATGATGTTCGGGTGCCAACTGGCGTGCGAGAGCATCGCCGGGGAGAACCCGCAGAACCAGCCGCCCGCCGCGGCCGCGAGCGGCGTACGCACGACGTGGCGGCGCAGCACGAGGTACCAGGCCATCGCGGTGCCGGCGAGGCCGAGCGTCACCAGCACCACGAAGGACACCGCCGGCCCGAACAGCAGGGTCACCGGCACCATCGGGATGCCCAGCGCCAGCACCGCCGTGTTGGCCATCAGGTTGACGCCGTCGGGGTAGTTGAACTGCTCGGTGTAGAACGGGTACTCGCCGTGCAGCACCACCCGCACCGAGTGGGCGAGGAAGAACTGCACCTGGGCCGGGTCTCCGGTGTAGAGCGACGCCACCCGGCCGGCCGGGTCCAGCCAGATCCGGCTGGTCACCCAGAGCGCGGCGAGCAGGAACAGCGCGCCAACCGCCAGGTGCTGCCGTCGCCGGGTCCAGCGGGCCCACCGACGTCGACGCGGCCCGGCAGTCCCCTCGTCGCCGTCCCCTTGCGCGGGTACGCCAGCCGGGGTGACTTCGACGGGTACGCCAGCCGGGGTGGCTCGGGCCGGCGGCGCTGCCGGGGTCTCGACCGGCGCTGCCGGTGGGGCTTCGGCCGGCGCGGCGGCGACCGCCGTCGTGGCCGGTGCGGGCTCGGGCTCGCGCTGAACGGTGCCCACGCCGGCGGCGGCACGGGCTGCCGGAGCAGCGGAGCCGCCGGGAGCGCCGACGGCCCTGGCCCGGGAAGCGGTGGGAGTGTGGTGGCTCACTGTCTCGTCGGGGCCGGCCGCCTCCGGGTGCGGCGCGGACAGGGCGCGGGACTCGGCAGGCGTCACAGTCGGCGGAGTCTACCCGAGCGGCGAAAAGGCACTAAAGCCCCGGTGACGTCCATTGTGGTGGGTGCGGGGCCGGCCAGCGGCAGCGTCGCGTCGGACATCTCGTACTATGGCGCTTTCCCACAACGACGGCGAGGCGATCGGGGGCGGATCAGGTGACTCCGGGCCGCCGGCACGGCAGGGCGCTCAGCGTCCTGCTGACCGCGCTGTTGACCGCCACCGCGTGCGGTCCCGTGGCGGAGCGCACGCCCCGCGACCTGCGGGTGGGGTACGACAGCCTCGACGGCACGCTGGCGGTGTGGCCGCCCCGGGGCGACCTGGCCGGTGACGCGGCGGCGACGGCGGCGGTTACCAGGGCCGTCCGCGACTGGCGCTCGCCGGCCGACGACCGGGCGCACCTGCCCTCGTCCGGCATCCTCTTCTCGGGCCGGGTCGACGGGGCGCCGGTGGCCCTGGTCGCGGCCGACGTGCCCGGTGAGAGCGCCTCCTGGCTGCTGCAACTCACCGGCGACGGCGGCCGGTACGCGATCGCCCGCGCCACCGAGTACACCGACCCCGGCTACCTGGTCTACTCCGACGTCCTGCCGGTGCAGACGGCAGGTGGTCGGCGCTACCTGGTCTCCGCCCGGGTGCAGCAACTGCTCGGGCCGCAGGGCCGGGCGCTGACCGTCGCCGACGGCCTCAGCGCCCCGGTCGACGTGCCGGCCTGCACGGCGGTCGGCGTGACGGCAACCCTGCGGGCCACCGAGTCGCTGCCCCGCGGGCGGGCCGCCGACCGGCTGCTCGACCTGGGCACCGGCACGACCGACCCGCGCTATCCGCTGGTCCGTGACGAGTCCGGCGCGGGCCGGCGGGCGCTCACCGGCCTGGACACCTGCGTGCTGGCCGGCGAGCGGGGTCCGTTCGGCAGTATTCCGCGACGGATCGGCGACCGGGACGCGCCGAAGTCGGTGCCGACGTCCTGGCCGATGGCGAAGCTCTCGGTCCGCTCGCTCGGTGAGGTGGCTCTCGGCGGCGGCGAGCCGGCCGAGTTGCAGCAGCTCAGCTGGGACACCGACGCCGGCACGATGACCGCGGTCGTCTACCGGCCGGCGGACGGGAGCGCGCCGGTGGTCTCACCGGCCGACCGGGCCACGCCGTTGCAGACGTACCAGCTGCCGGTGCCCGGCCAGCCGCTTGTGGTGCTCAGCTGGCGGGCCACCCGGGACAGCTCCCTCTCGGTGCCGCCCGGCACCCCGCTGCTGGTGGAGCGCCCCGGCCTGGTGGTCGTCCCCGAGCCGGCCAGCACCCAGACCTACAGCCTGGCCAACACCGACAAGACCCACTACCGCTCAGTAAGCCCCCACCCCCGCTAACCCCCCAACCCCCCAACCCGGTCGATCATGGACTCCTGGTGGGCGTCGCATACGTCTTTGCCCGTTCTGTGCGGCACCACAACTCCATGATCGACCGCGCAAGGGTGTGGCGCGGCACGCCGACGGCGGGCGACCCCCTTGAGGGGCGCCCGCCGTCGGGTCGAGCCGGGTCAGTTCTGGGCCGGGGTCTTCGTGGGGGTCAGCCGGTCCGGGGTGGCGTCCAGGCCGGAGATCCAGCCGGTGACGTTGCGGGCGACGTCCTGGGCGGTCAGGCCGAGGTCGGCGAGGATCTGCGCGCGGGTGCCGTGCGGGTGCCAGTCGGCCGGTACGCCCAGGTCCTTGAGCGGCACCCGGACGTCGGCGTCCCGCATGGCCTGGCCGAGGGCGTCGCCGACTCCGCCGACGCGGACGCCGTCCTCGACGCTGACCACGAGCCGGTGCCGGGCGGCCAGCTCGACCAGCTCGGCCGGGACCGGGCGGACCCAGCGGGGGTCGACGACGGTGACGCCGTAGCCGTGCTCGGCGACCCGGGCCGCGACCTCCATGCCCAGCTGGCCGAAGGAGCCGACGGCGACGAGCAGCACGTCGGTACGCGCCGACTCGGCCAGCACGTCGACCGGGCCGACCCGGCGCAGCGCCGGCAGGTCCGCGGCGACCGCGCCGGTCGGGAACCGCACGACGGTCGGGCCGTCGTCGGTGGCCAGCGCCTCACGCAGCTCCTCGCGCAGCGTGGCGGCGTCCCGGGGAGCGGCGATCCGCAGGCCGGGAACCACGCCGAAGACCGACATGTCCCAGATGCCGTAGTGGCTGGGGCCGTCCGGGCCGGTGATGCCCGCCCGGTCCAGCACGAAGGTCACCGGCAGCTTGTGCATCGCCACGTCCAGCAGGACCTGGTCGAAGGCGCGGTTGAGGAAGGTGGCGTAGACCGCGACCACCGGGTGCAGGCCGCCGAGCGCCAGGCCGGCCGCCGAGGTGGCGGCGTGCTGCTCGGCGATGCCCACGTCGTACACCCGCTCGGGGTACTTGCGGGCCAGCTTGGCGATGCCGGTCGGCTCGGCCATGGCGGCGGTGATGCCCACCACGTCCGGCCGCTCGTCGGCCACGGCCAGCAGCTCGTCGGCGAAGACGTGGGTCCACTTCACCGAGGGGGCGGCCAGCAGCGCGCCGGTCTCCACGTCGAAGGCGCTGCCGGGGCCGTGCAGACAGTCCGCCTCGTCCTCCTCGGCCGGGCGGTAGCCGTACCCCTTGCGGGTGACGGCGTGCACGATCACCGGGCCGCCGAAGTTCTTCGCCGCGCGCAGCGCCGACTCGACGGCCGCAACGTCGTGCCCGTCCACCGGGCCGACGTACTTGATGCCGAGGTCCTCGAACATGGCCTGCGGGGCGACCGCGTCCTTGATGCCCTTCTTGACCGCGTGCAGCACCTCGTACATCGGCTTGCCGACCAGCGGCGTCGAGCCGAGAGCGTCCTTGACCGTGTCGAGGACCTTCTCGTAGCCGGGGTTGAGCCGCAGCGAGGAGAGGTGGTCGGCGAGACCGCCGATGGTCGGCGAGTAGGACCGGCCGTTGTCGTTGACCACGATGACGAGGGAGTTGCCGGCGGTGGCGATGTTGTTCAGCGCCTCCCAGCACATGCCGCCGGTCAGCGCGCCGTCGCCGACCACTGCCACGACGCTGCGCGCCTCGCCCCGCAGGGCGTACGCCTTGGCCAGGCCGTCGGCGTAGGAGAGCGCGGTGGAGGCGTGCGAGTTCTCGATGAGGTCGTGCTCGCTCTCCGCCTGGCTGGGGTAGCCGGAGAGGCCGCCGCGCTGGCGGAGCTTGTCGAAGCCGGCCTGGCGCCCGGTGAGGATCTTGTGCACGTACGCCTGGTGGCCGGTGTCGAACAGGAGCCGGTCCCGGGGGGAGTCGAAGACGCGGTGCATGGCCAGCGTCAGCTCGACCACACCGAGGTTGGGCCCGACGTGCCCGCCGGTGCGGGAGACCTTGGCGATCAGGAAGTCCCGAATCTCCGCGGCGAGCACATCCAGCTCCTCGCCCGACATCCGCTTGACGTCCTGCGGACCGCGTACCGTCCCCAGCAACCGACCGTGGTTGGCCGTGTCCTCTTCAACACTCATGACCGGAGAGTCTATCGGCCGTCCGACACTCCGCAGCCTGGCCCGAGCCGCTTACACCGGACCAGCCGACTGAGCGCCTGGTCAGGCCGGCGGCAGCAGCAGTCCGACGCACTCGACGTGCTGGGTCATCGGGAACAGGTCGAAGCCGCGCAGCGCGGCCAGCCGCCAGCCCAGCTCGGCGAAGGTGCGCACGTCCCGGGCGAAGGCGGCCGGGTCGCAGGCCACGTACGCGACCGCCCGCGGACCGGCGGCGGTCAGCGCGCGCACCACCGGGGCGCCGGCGCCCGAGCGCGGCGGGTCGAGCACCACCACGTCGACCGGGCCGGTGATCCGTCGACGGGCCAGCGCGGTCTCCACCCGGGCCGCCACCACCTCCACGCGGGGCAGGTCGGCCAGGTTCTCCCGGGCGGCGGCGACGCCCTGCGCGGC